>JAAANX010000084.1 GCA_009909085.1 Cyanobacteria bacterium GSL.Bin1
ATGCTGGCTTCGACAGATTTCAAGAAGCTGATTTAACTCTTCATAACTAATCCCCAGTAAACGTTTAACTTGCTTTGGATTTTTTTGAATGTAACTCCAAGTATATTTCATCGCACACCACCCAAATTTTGTTTCAATCTTACCATGTTATTGCTATTATGGAGATGTCTAATGTCCCCAGCGATTCTTTTCGCTTGTGCTTCCGCTCGTTGAATGCCGGCTGGATTCCCGTAAAGGCCCAAAGATAAGCGTTGCTGATGCGGATCTTTTCGTTCGGAATTGGGCTTAGGAGGAAACTGTCCTTGCAGACTGAGTTTATTCCCTCGCAGCTGAAGCGTTAATCCTACCTTGCCGGTCTTAAGGCGTTGATTCGCTTCCTGCAAGAGTTTGAGTGTTTTTTCCACTGTCTTAGATTTGGCTTAAAATCCCACTATTAAATTATACAAAATCCCGTAAAATCGTGGAAAGAATTTAAGCCAAAAGTGGAAAGTGGGTTGCCTGAAAGCGATGGGGGTGGAGAGACTTGAACTCTCACGACCTATAACGGTCAACGGATTTTAAGTCCGCAGCGTCTACCATTCCGCCACACCCCCGTAAAAATGAGGATAACAATTGGTGAGAGAATAATTTTCTCTCAGCCTTCTTATTAAAACATGATGATAAAGATTATGCAACCCTAATAACAAAAATTGAGTTCATCGCTTAAACTAGAACCAGCATAATGCAGAAAGGGGTTGAGGAGGCTCTCGGTCGATGGTTAAATTTCATATCAAGTTGGACAGTGAAATTCCAGCCTCCAAGCAGCTTTTTGACCAAATCCAGTTCGCGATCGCGTCTCGACAATACCCCCCTGGTCATCGTCTACCCAGCACCCGCCAACTAGCCATGATGACGGGTTTGCATCGCAACACCATCAGCAAAGTTTATCGTCAACTTGAAGATACTGGTCTAGTTGAATCTCTGGCCGGTTCAGGAATTTATGTTAAGAGTCAGGGTCATGAAGGGGGGAAACGTTACACAACTGCGCAACTCGCTTCAGAAGCAGAAAATTTTTCGGAAACGACCTATCAGATTGTACAAGATGGCATTAATGAGCTATTGAACTTGGGATGTTCGCTGCAACAAGTGCGAGAGATTTTTCTCTCAGAAATTAACTGGCGCTTGCAGTGTAGTGCGCAGGTTCTAGTAACTGTTCCTCAAAGGGATATTGGCGCAGGGAAACTAATTTTGCAAGATTTAGAACCCACTTTGGGAGTACCGATTCAGTTGGTTGCCATGGAACAATTAACAGATGTTCTAGAAGAAACGGATTCAGCAACTGTTGTCACCAGCCGTTATTTTATTAAAGATGTTGACGCGATCGCGGCGCCGAAATCAGTGCGAGTCATTCCCGTTGATATCAATGACTACGCCAAAGAAATTAAAATCATTACTCAGTTACAAATCAACACTTGTTTAGGTATTGTCAGTTTAAGTTCTGGTTTTCTCGATGCTGCCGAACGTATTATTCACAGCTTACGTGGAGAAGAATTACTAATTATGAGTGCTCAAGCAACAAATCGGACTAAGCTCAAAGCACTCGTTCGCACGGCACAAACAATTATTTGTGATCAAGCAAGTTATCCCCAAGTGAAGCAAATAATCAATGAAATTTCTGATGACTTAATTCGTCCTCCAGAAGTAATTTGTAGCGAAAACTACATTAGTGCTGAATCAATTCGTCTTTTGCGACAAGAACTAGGTTTAGGACAGTCCTAGGAATTTTAATTAAGTTTTGCGGATGACTGGATTGGGCAGGATTTTGAAGCGATTGCTGATTCTGAAAACAGTAAACTTCTTAAATTGTAACAGTTCTTGACAGAACCACTAAAGTCGCATCATCGCGATGATAGCATTCGTTTAAAATGTCCCTATTTTATAAAACTGACCATGAGTGAATTACTTTCTGGACAAACTCCTATATTTGGCGGTAGTACGGGCGGCTTGCTAACAGCTGCTGAAACTGAAGAAAAATACGGTATTACTTGGACCAGTTCTAAAGAACAGGTATTTGAAATGCCCACAGGTGGTGCGGCAATTATGCGTGAAGGAGAAAATGTTTTCTACTTTGCACGCAAAGAACAATGTTTAGCATTAGGGACTCAATTGCGGACAAAATTTAAGCCTAAAATTGAGGACTTCAAAATTTATCGGATTTATCCCAATGGGGAAATTGAATATCTCCATCCTAAAGATGGTGTCTTCCCAGAGACTGTCAATGAAGGTCGTCCTTATGTGGGTAAAATTGACCGTAAAATTGGCGCCAATCCTGATCCGGCAACGGTTAAGTTTTCTGGGAAAGAACCCTACGAAGTTTAACTCACTCGCAGCATAGTCCTTAATTGTTCATTATTAATTCCCCACCTCAGGGTGGGGATTTTTTGTGTCACGCTCGTCACTCTCTGCTACGAATAAACCATTAAAATTGATCGTCCAAGGGGATAATTAACAAGCAATCACTTGTTCTTAACTTTGAAACGAAATGGCGTTTTATCAGGAAGATACAGCACTCAGACACATCGCTTGGCAAATTCTGGAAACAGTGTGGCAAACTTTTCCTGAATTAAAACGTAATCAAATTGCTTTGACTTGGTTAGTGTATGGTTCTCCGATACGAGGATTTAATTATCGCGGTGGGGAAGTTTTTTATCCCGCAAGTCTCGTCAAATTATTTTATTTGGTTGCGGTACAGGAATGGTTAAAACGGGGTATGATTGTCAACTCGACAGAGCTTAATCGTGCGATTCGGGATATGATTGTCGATTCTAGTAATGATGCCACGAGTTTGGTCGTTGATGTGTTGACAGGAACCACGAGCGGACCTGAACTTTCTCGGAATGCATTCCTCACTTGGCAATCACAACGGAATCTTGTCAATCGGTATTTCAAATCACTCCGTTGGGAAGAACTAGAACCGATTAACGTTAACCAAAAAACTTGGGGAGACGGTCCTTACGGACGAGAAAAGGCTTTTATCGGAGAATTTAGAGAGAATCAAAATCGACTAACAACCGATGCAGTAGCAAGATTATTCCATCAGATTGTTATGGGGAATGCTGCGGGATCGGGCTTCATGATGGATTTATTATTTCGTTCACTTCCTGTTTCTAAGTCTAATCTCGATGAAGCCGATCAAATTACAGGCTTTTTGGGAGAAGTTCTTCCCTCAGAAGCAAAACTCTGGTCAAAAGCAGGTTGGACAAGTTGGGTTCGCCATGATAGTGCTTATATTGAACTTCCTAACCATCCTCCCTATCTCCTGGTCATATTTACGCACCGTTCGCCGTCACCGCCTAATTCCCACCTGTTACCCTTCATTTCCGAGCAATTTCTCAATGCAATGATGAAATATTTTAATTGACGCGCTCCCAATGCAAGATTTTGTGATTCTTCTGGAGTACAGGACAAAAAATAAAAAGAGGGGTTGCCCAGTGAGATAACAAGGGATTTCATGGAAAATTACTACACCTTAGCAAGAACCTCCTATGAAACAAATTACTTTACTTCATAACACATTGAAAGTTTAGGAATTTTGTATAATTTTGAGTGTAGTCTTTTCCTTAAATTATATATCGATGTCTTATCGCTGACTCTAGCTGATTACCAAGTAAGAGAGTTTCATTCCGGCACTTCTTAATCAAACTTTGATCACAAAGCTGACAGAAAAGTATTATGGTTTATCAGGGACAATTTGGTAGTTACACAATTAATGAGCGCGATCGCGCTGAAGTAAAAATCTATCGCGGTGGATTACTCGTCGCCGCCCTTAGTTTTGCCATGGGAACGCTGTTCTTATTTTGGCAAGGAGCAACGCCATTTGTTTTAGAAAGCTTGACTTATTTATACGGATTATTTTCCCTTGGGTTGGGAATCAGTTTAATTACCATTCATATTTACTTATTACCACTGCATCGTCTCTTACAATTGTTTTGGTTAATCGGAACCTTTTCTGCAATAATAATTGGCATTAAAACCGATATTCCCCTTGCTTTATATGTTTATGATCATCCCTTAACTCTCTTAGGAATTGGCTTTACCTTTGCTGCACTAACGGGTATCTTCTTTAAAGAAGGATTCTGTTTTCATCGTATAGAAACCAAACTTCTCACGCCACTCGTTCCTATTTTATTGTTAGGACATTTGTTAGGAATGATTCCCTCTCCAATTGAGCAAATCCTACTGGCAATTTGGGTCATCCTTTTCCTCATTTTTGCTTTCAGAAAACTCCCTCAAAATATCCCTTCTGATATTGGAGATAAATCAGTTTTTGATTATCTCAAACAGCAACGAGCTTCTTAATCTTTGTTAGTGGATCACAGGATAAAAGCGTAAAACATCGAAGAAGATGAGCTATCAACGAGTTGTAATTACCCAATTTGGATCATCGGAGGTCTTAAAAGTAATCGAGGAAA
This sequence comes from Cyanobacteria bacterium GSL.Bin1, assembly GCA_009909085.1. NCBI lineage: Bacteria > Bacillati > Cyanobacteriota > Cyanobacteria bacterium GSL.Bin1. The sequence continues at coordinate 4,452 of JAAANX010000084.1, forward strand.
GTGAATTACCCAAACCGAAGCCAGGAGAAGTGAGAGTTAAAGTTTTGGCGTCAGGGGTAGCGTTTACCGATATTATGATCCGTGAAGGCAAATATCCAGGGATTAAGGAAAAACCGCCCTTTTCTCCAGGGTACGATCTGGTGGGTGTGGTTGAGCAGCTGGGGGAAGGAGTAAAGCAGCTACAAGTGGGCCAACAAGTGGCGGATCTGATGGTGATTGGAGCTCATTCAGAATATGTCTGTGTGCCGGAAAGCCGCTTGATCCCAGTTCCAGAAGCGCTTGATGCAGCCGAAGCAGTGAGTCTAGTTCTCTCTTATGTCACGGCTTATCAAATGTTACATCGAATTGCCACAATTCAGGAGGGTCAGCGCATTCTGATCCATGGTGCAGGGGGGGCGGTGGGCACGGCAATGATTCAACTGGGGAATTTACTGAATTTAGAGATTTATGGCACGGCTTCTCAAGCGAAACACGAGTTAGTTACCCGTCTGGGTGCCACCCCAATCAACTACAAAACAGAGGATTTTGTGGAGCGCATTTATGAGTTGACCGGCAATGGTGTCGATGCCGTGTTTGATCCCATTGGTGGCGATACCCTTAAACGCTCATTTAGAATTCTACGAGATCATGGCATTTTGGTCTCTTATGGCTTTTACAATGCAGTGATGGGCAAAGAGGGGAATATTCTCTGGGATTTATTCCGACTCCAACTCTGGAATTTACTGCCCAATCGTCGTTCTACCGCCTTTTATTCCATTGCGGGATTACGAGAAAAACAACCGACTTGGTTTGCGCAAGACTTAACCACGTTGTTTGACTTACTCAAACAAAGAAAAATTAAGCCAATGATTGCCCAGCGCATTGCCCTTTCAGAGGTTAAACACGCTCAGGAATTAATTGCAGAGGCAAAAGTTCAGGGAAAAGTGGTGGTGGAGATGACAGGGACCTGAAGTGGGACATTGACCCCTGAATTACAGTCAAAAAAATACAAGGATTTCAGAAATTTCCGGCAAAAACTTGGCAGCTGATCAACCTAAATCTTACCGATCACTGTTGCTTATTCCCTATTCCCTCACTTTAACCCGCCAAGTAACTTGCTCAGCAGATCCTAAATTAGACCACTTGATAAACAAAACTCAACGTTGCCCAAGAATTGACGTTCAAGGCATAAACATTGCTATCAGAGTTGGTTAGTTCGCTAGAGACCTGACTAGCCGCTTGCAAATCTTCTTGCACGGCTTGCATGACTTTTAGCGGTTCCGGCAAATCAATAATCCGTTCCCCTTCTCCTTTCGATTGTGGGATGTGAGAAATCACGTTTAGGGTTTTGGTGAAGGGTTGAGTGCTGCCGAGAATATAAATTTCTGATAATCCCGCTGGTCCAGGGACTTGCCAATCGTAAGACGCTTCTGTTTTCGGGATAATGCGGGTTTCTCCGGGTGCGAGTTGGAGATTTTGCAAGGGTTGAATATTTTGGGAAGGATCCGTGACAGCCGACCCATCGGGGAAATAGAAACATAAGGGGTTTGCCCCGGAATCGACCCCGAACAGGAGACAGTAAATTGCGCGATCGCTGATATTTTGTAAACGATATTGAATTTGCGTGCCAGCGATAATTTGGGGAAAGGCACCGGCTAAGGCATAAGGGAGAGATTGCTGATCAAAGAAAAATTCCCGACCTTGGCGATAGCGAAAGGTCTCTTGGCTAATCACTGGCGTTGCTTCTCCTTGAGGAGAAAGGGTTTCGAGGGTAGCCCGTAATCCTAAGCGAGAAGAACCATCATTAACCGTCAGTCGGCATAATTTCGCCGCCAAAAGCGTTTGTAACTTGGGAACAATGCGCATCACTGCCGATTTAACGGCTTCAGTTTGTGTCCCCACGGTACTGGGAATTGGCATTCCCCCCACAGAAAATAAGCCATAGCCATTTTCCACAATATTTTTAATGGGGGGATTGCCTTGTAGGGCTTGCCCTTTACTAAAGACATAATCAGCGCTACCTTCCCCAGCTGTAATCAAAGCTGAGACTTCTCCCACACTCGAAAAAGCACTGGTGGCATCAACCCGTTCAATGCGACCCAGGTTTGCCTCTAGCGCGATAATTAACCCAGGGTTGCGAGGAATAACCCGGATTTTTTCTTGCAAGCCTTGTCCCACTTGCAGTGGAGTGTTCCCTTGTTGCCAGCGGGCACGGGCATTTAAACCATCATGATGGGTCAATTTAAATTCTGCTGAACTATCTTCACCGTATTTTCCAGGGAAAGAAAAGATGGAATTCACGCCATAATCTTTTAGCGTCGCTGGGGGAATGCCAACTAACCGTAAATTGATATTGCCTTCTCTCTCAACGCCAGTAATGACCGCTTCTGCACCAAACAAATCGGAAAAAGCATAGTAGGGAACAATCGTCTGTCCTTGGTCTTTGCCAAATAAACGGGGCTGTTGTTGAGGTCCGAGTAACCGTTCAATACTTTGGGCACTGCGAGTCAGGGAAATTTGAATGTTGCTGGCAGAGATGGCTTCCCAAAGCGAATGGGTCAAGGTATGGGTAAAGACGCCGGCATGAAATCCTCCCCAATCGGTTTCAGTGGCGATTTGTTGGGGACCAGTGGCAGTAATGACGACTCCCCGAAGCGTTTGGGCTTGGTTAATCAGGCTTTCTGAAGTGCGGTCAATTTGGTTTAATTCGGTTTTGAGGGTTTCGGCAAAATCAAGGTCTTTTTCACTGAGGGTGGAAGTAGTAGAACGGTTGAGTGAGCGGACTCTAAAGTTGCCTTGCAGGGGTTGACCGGTTGGGAGATAGCTGGTGTCGAGAACGAGTGTCACTTTATCGGTGAGCAACGATCGCGCTAAGGTAGCTAAGGTATTTTCTAAAATTAGATTACTCTGCTGTAACCAGCGACCGGAAGTGGAACCGTCACTGGGAACCAGACAGTTAATGACGGGGGAGGAATTGCCTTGCTGGCTTCCATCCGGCAGTTTCGCTTTCGTGCCAAAACCACTGAAATGAAAGACAACAATATCATCCGGTTGCGCTTGTTGAATTAAATGTTCTCGAAATGCATCAACAATTTGGTTACGGGTAGCAGCGCGATCCGTTAGCGTTAGGATATCTTCGCTTTGAAAGCCAAAGCGATAGCGCAGCAGTTCTTGTTGTTGTTCAACATCGGTGATGCAGCCTTTAAGACCATTACCGCCATATTGATTGATTCCCACTAAAAGAGCAAGTTTACGACCGCTACCACTGGCTAAAACTTGAGCGTGCTGCTGAATTTTGCGTTTCCATGCGGGCGATAACCATAAAAATGATTCTCCACTCAGCCCCCATGCCAATAACGATAGCCCTGCCTGTTGTAGGAAATTACGCCGATCAATACCCATGTTACCCACTGCAACAACTGTGCTGATTAAAATTAATCTGCTATTACTGTAGAAGCTTTTGGCGGAAAATCAAAGATTTCATTGGTAATCACTGAGTCATTAGGGATCTTTTGTCACTGCAACGACATAGTCCTTCAAGGCTTGTGGTGTTCCTTCTTTCGTGATTTTTCCTTGCTCTAAAATAAACGCGCGATCGCAGTAATCCAATTCTTCTAAACGGTGTGTTACCCAAAGGGCAGTAATGCCGCGGCTTTTAACCAAAAACCGCACCTGCTTGACTAATTCGATTTGAGTATCCGGATCGAGGAGGGCGGTGGGTTCATCTAAGAGCAAAACCGGACAATGACGCGCGATCGCGCCGGCGATGGCAATGCGTTGTTTTTGTCCGCCACTGAGGGCATAAATTGGTCGTCGTTCCCAACCGAGTAAGTTGACGGCACTTAAGGCTTCCTGAACGCGATCGCGCACTTGCGTCCAACTTAAGTTTTCTTTCACTAAGCCAAACGCCACATCGGCACCCACTGTGGGCATCACCAGCTGATGATCCGGATTTTGAAAGACAAATCCTAACGGTTGTTCCACCTCACACGTTCCGCTTTGAGGCGTTAACAATCCCGCTAAAATCCGGAGTAACGTAGATTTTCCACTGCCATTATTCCCCAACAACATCCAGAACTCTCCCTGGGGAATCTTGAGGGAACAGTCTTGTAAAATTGGGTGCTGAGGATGCCAAGCAAAGTTTAGGTTTTCAACCGCGATCGCAGCTTGTGTCACAAATCTTCCTTAAAAATCCCCCTAACGGGGGTGAGTTGATTGAATTAAGATTGTTGCATAAAGAAGCCAGCGGGGCGTCCGGCAGGGCTGCCATCTTTTTGCGATAGAATAACAGCGCTAATCTGATCGCTAAAGACCGCTACTTTCTTTTCGGGATCTTTTTCACAGGTTAATTCCACCAGTTGAGGCGTGGCGGATTTGAGCGCATTCATGACCTCTTCATACACTTTTTGCGCGTCTGCTGATTCTTTACGTTGAACTGTAATGGGAATCGGGCTATATTTCAAAGTCAAATCAATCGAGAACATAGGTTAAAGCATAAGTTTCTTTCCCAATGTATCTTATCCTGTTTCTAATCGAGAGCGGAAGGAGAGTTGCTGATCCCCATTCAGGGCAAACAGCAGAAATTTATTTCTTGGGAAAGCTGAGAAATCGGAGGTCGTCACCTAAACTGAGGGGATAGTCACTCGATTGGAGTTTAAAGATCAACTCAAGGATATTAACCAGAATGCGAGATTTTTCAACCATTCAAAACACAAACTATGACCTGATTATCATTGGCGGTGGCGTTAATGGCGCAGCAACCGCTCGCGATGCCGCAATGCGGGGAATCAAAACCATTTTATTAGAAAAGAGCGATTATGCCAGTGGAACATCTAGCTGGTCTACGCGCCTCATTCACGGCGGTTTGCGCTACCTCGAATATTTTGAGTTTCCCCTGGTGCGGGAATCGTTGCGGGAACGGGAAGTGTTATTGCGGACTGCCCCCCATTTAGTCAAGCCACTGATGTTAACCGTGCCGGTGTATGGAGATCGATCGCGCCCCTACTGGAAAATTCAAGCGGGAATGTTGCTCTACGATATCTTTAGCTACGATAAAACCTTGCCGTCCCACCGGATGCTGCCGCGACAGAAGTTTCATCAACTCTTTCGCTATTTAGACCAAGACGGCTTAAAAGGTGGGGCGCAATATTACGATGGGCAAGCGGTTTATGCCGAACGCCTTTGTTTAGAAAATATCATTGCTGCCCAAGAAGCGGGGGCAACTTGCCTCAATTATGCGGAAGTCACCGGGTTAGTTCGCAATGGTGATCAAATTACCCAGTTAGCCTGTGCAGATCAACTCACCGGCGAAGCGTTTACCATTCAAGGCAGCGAACACGCTGTCATTATCAATACCAGCGGTCCTTGGGTCGATCAGGTGTGCCAGCGAGGAAAAACCAATCAGCAAAACGCCCCCATCGGCGAAAAACCCAAAATTGGTGGCACCAAAGGCAGTCATGTGGTGGTTCCGCCGTTTTCTGGGGCACCAGATACCGCTCTCTATGTCGAAGCCAAGTCCGATGGACGTCCCTTCTTTATTGTGCCTTGGTTAGGAATGTATCTCATTGGCACCACCGATTTACGGTTCCAAGGCAGTTTAGATCGCGTGAAAGCCGATAACGAAGAAATTGATTATCTGTTGCGAGAAACCAACTTAATCATTCCCAGTGCGCAACTCACCCGTGATGATGTCAAATTTACCTACTCTGGGGTGCGTCCTTTACCCTATGCCGAAGGACAAAAACCCGGTAGTGTCACCCGCAAACATATTATTTACGATCATGGGGCAGAAGGAGTGACAAACTTGATTTCTCTGATTGGCGGCAAATTAACCACGTTCCGTCATGTGGGGGAAGAACTGGTTGATGCGGTTTGCAAAAAGCAAAAGCGCCAGACGCCCCCTTGTCCTACCTTAAACACGCCTTTTCCCGGTGCGGTTGTTCCTAGCGATGAACGGGTAACTCAGGCGGTACAAACATATCGCGATCGCGTTTCTTTAGCGACTTTAAATCATCTTTTTACGCTTTATGGAGCAAGGGCAACCGACGTTTTAAAATTAACGGATGAATCCCCTGAACTCGCTGAACCGATGACCTCAGAATTGCCCGATATTAAAGCACAAATTGTTTATGCAGTTCGCCAGGAATCGGCTCAAACCTTTGTTGATATTTTGCGCCGGCGAACCACCATTGCGATGCAGTTTAATTATGGCTTAGATGTGTTACCCATTGTCAGTGAAGTAGTCAAAACCTATTGTGGTTGGAATCAAAGTCAATGTGAGACTGCCCGCCAAGACTATCATACGTATATGGAAGAAAACTGTATTCCCGACTATGTTTTAGCCCAAAAAGAAAGTGCCGCTGCCGCCTGTTAAATCGCTGATGGCAATTGATGATGACACCCAACTCTCCACCCGGCTTTCAAAATTTGGGCGACTGGTTATTGGGGTTGCTCTAAATAGTCATTGATTCCAATAACCAGTCAATCATTATCCTCAAGAATGTTCATCTTTGTTTTAACTTGCAATAGCCTGATCGTTATTTTTAACTGTTATTTATTGTGGCAAATTTTAACAATCAAAAAAAACTTAAATCAGCTTGCAAACACACTAGAAAACCTAGAAAAAAGCTTGCCTCTCACCCTTCAATTAATGGAATTAAACGCCCGACGCAGTGAATATCAAAGCCTGACACTGCGCAAAAAGTATGAAGTGTTACAGCAAAAATGGGAAACTTTATTCATGCTGGTTCAGTTTTTAAAATGGTTATACCGGAAGTATCACTCCTGGGGATGAAGACAAATAGACAATAAAGAACTAATAGAGGATAATAGAACACAGTTAATCAAATTAGGGGCAAAAAGCGCAATTCATCTCACTAACCCTTGCTCAAACTAGACCTTAGTTTTAATAAAAATCAAATGACTAAAACGAGGGCATGAGCAAAATAGGATAAAAAAATATCACTAGTGAGCTATCAACAAAAAGCAAATCTTATGATGAATCTATTTCCAATTTCGTCCGAACAACTGAATGGATTGCTGGTTGCAGCATCAGAAAAACTCAGCATTTTCACCCAACTCAATCAAGCATTTGCTGAATTTGTTGGCATCTTAAAAACGATTTTCTTCTTTCCCATATTGGGGATGCCCATTATTGTCCTCTGGTTAATTATCGGAGGCGTTTATTTTACCTTTCGCATGGGCTTTATTAACCTGAGAGGATTTAGTCATGCCCTCGCCGTCCTAACTGGAAAATATCAAAGCAGTAGTAGCGATGATGACCAAGAAGGCGAAGTGTCTCCCTTCCAAGCCGCTTCCACTGCCCTTTCGGCAACGGTGGGTTTAGGCAGTATTGCCGGTTCTGCCATTGCCATTCAAATGGGCGGTCCCGGCGCTGTAGTTTGGATGAGCATTGCGGGCTTCCTCGGCATGTCCAGTAAGTTCGTCGAATGTACCCTTGGGCAAAAATATCGTCAGGTCAAACCGGATGGAAGTGTTGCTGGGGGACCAATGTATTACTTGTCCAGCGGCTTGGCAGAATTAGGACTCCGCCCGTTAGGCAGCGTTTTAGGGGTTTTATTTGCGATTCTTTGTGTGTTAGGCACCTTTGGCGCTGGCAATATGTTCCAAGCGAATCAATCCTATGCTGCCTTAGCAGGGGTGCTTCCCTTTATTGCCGAACGCAGTTGGTTTTATGGACTCATTATGTCCTTACTTGTGGGCGTGGTGATTATCGGCGGGATTAGTCGCATTGGCGTCGTTACCAGTCGCTTAGTCCCAATTGTAGTTCTGTTTTACATTACCGGCTGTCTTTGGATTATTCTCAGTAATTGGCAGATTATCCCCGAAGCCACTGGGATTATTCTCAAAGGAGCTTTTTCGCCCACAGCTCTTCAAGGGGGATTAATCGGTGTGATTGTGCAAGGCTTTCGTCGCGCTGCCTTTTCTAATGGGGCGGGAATTGGTTCCGCGGCGATCGCGCACTCGGCCACTCGTAATGACCAACCAGTGCGAGAAGGAATTGTTGCCTCCATTGAACCCTTAGTGGATACATTGATTATTTGCAATCTCACTGCGATTTCCATTGTGATTACCGGCGTTTATAAAAGCTTTGCTAGTGGCGAAGCCTCTGGGATTCAATTAACCGCTGCTGCCTTTGGTACAGTGGTGGAATGGTTCCCGACTGTGCTTGCCATTGCGGTGATTTTGTTTGCGTTCTCGAATATCGTTTCTTGGAGCTACTATGGGGAACAGGCTTGGATGTATCTGTTTGGAGAAGAGAGTACTCTCTTCTATAAACTCATTTTCATTGTTTTCGTTTTTCTCGGTTCTGTCATTAAATTAGGGATTGTGCTCGACTTTAGCGATATCATGCTCATTGCCATGTCTGTGCCTAATTTACTCGGCTGCTTCTTACTCGCGGGCAAAGTTGGCGATGACTTGCAAGTGTATATGGAAAAACTGCGACTGGAACGAGCAATGGCAGGCACCTCTGCTTCTCAATCCCCAGCCGCTGAACAAGAATATACGGGGTCCTCGAAAAAATAATTGCCTCACTCTGAAACTCGACAAGTAACCATTGTGCAGGGAAAGCAACGGCTGGATCGCGCCCTCGCTGAAGCCTTCCCTGACTTCTCTCGTTCGCGGTTGCAAAAGCTCATTGAACAGGGCAATGTGCAAGTCAATGGTGCCGTTTGTACGAACAAAAAGCAATCTATTCCTGAGGGCGCAACTCTTCTGCTGTCAGTGCCGCCCCTCGCACCTCTTAGCCTTCAACCCGAGTCAATTCCTCTCGATGTCCTCTACGAAGACGAACATCTCATTATTGTTAATAAACCCGCTGGTTTAGTGGTCCACCCCGCACCCGGACATGAAAGCGGCACCCTCGTCAATGCCCTACTCGCTCATTGCGACCATTTAGCAGGCATTGGCGGCGTCGAACGTCCCGGGATTGTTCATCGCCTTGATAAAGATACCAGTGGCGCACTAGTCGTCGCCAAAAATGATTTTGCCCATCAGCACTTGCAAGGTCAAATTCAAGCCAAAACTGCCAAACGAGAATATTTAGGCATTATCCACGGTGTCCCCAAAGGCGAACAGGGAACGATGGATCAGCCCATTGGTCGCCATCGAGTTGACCGCAAAAAAATGGCAGTGGTTCCCGTGGAAAAAGGGGGACGCCCTGCCATCACCCATTGGCAACTGCAAGAACGACTCGGGAATTATAGTCTGCTTACCTTCGAGTTAGAAACCGGACGCACCCATCAAATTCGCGTTCACTGTGCTGCCATGGGACATCCCCTTGTTGGCGATCCGGTGTATAGTTCCGCCCATCGCTTCCCCGTAAACTTATCCGGACAAGTCCTCCACGCCAGAAAACTCACACTCACGCATCCGGTGACTGGAGAAACAATTTGCGCGATCGCGCCCCTCCCTTCCGATTTTACAAAGCTATTGGCAGAACTCCATGGAAATTCAAAAAATAGATAGTTGCAGGAGATCAGCTAATTCGAGTTCTGTCACATCGGGCGCTATCATTGCCCAAAAGAGTCTGATAAATTGAGAGATAGATATATTCTCAGGTATTATTTTTTATGATGAAAAAACTATTCTCTTCGTTAATGTTAGCTGGTGGTCTCCTGACCTTAAGTCCTGCCTTAGAAGCATTGGCACAAAGCGGTGGCAATTCCGGCATTACTATTTTCAGTGGCGTTGAGCGCGAAAACATTCTTGACTATCGCCTTGATTTTGATGGGCAATCGGGACGTTGGGATCGTTACCGTCTCCGCATTCCCGGTAAGAAACTTCCCTTTGGTGCCTCTCAATTTTACGTGACTTATCCGGACTACTATAACGGTAAATTTGATACCGATGAAATTGAAGTTAGAATTGACGGCGAAGCACAACCTTTGAGTAGCGTCGAGTGGAATCAAGATGAACAGCTAGTTTCTATTGGTTTAGAAGAACCGATTGAGCCAGATACCAAAGTGGAACTTGTTTTTTCTAATGTAAAAAATCCTCGCTTTGGGGGAACATTTTATTTTAATGCGCAAGTTGATGTTCCCAATGATGTCGCCATTCGCCGTTATGTGGGAACTTGGATTATTGATATTGACTAAACTTTAGAGTTCAGCTCAGTCTAAAAATTAGGTTGGGAAGAATTAAGTCAGAGATCATTCCTGCTTCATTTTCGGAATCTCTGGCAAAATTGACTACCATTTTCCAAGCAATTGAATGCTGCCGAGATTCGTTAGAAAAGGGCGAGTCTAAGCTTCTGTTCTGACCATTATTTAAGCCCAACCTGACTGATAGATGTAATGTCAATTATCGATGGACAAAAGTTCCGAAAGGAACCAATTTTACGACCCAATCATTAACAGCAGAAAAACGAAAAAGTTTTAGTTAATTTTTATTATAATCCTGCTTAGGATGACAATCTAAATCGTAATTGTAAAGAGCTTTTATTGGCTATGGTATTGCCTTGTCATTTTCTGCTATTCTCTTATTTAAGAATGAGAAAATACCATCTAAGCAAATGACAACAACCGTCGTTAAATCGGACTTTAAGTCTCGTTTAGTCAATGCCATTTTAGGGATTAAACCCATTTATCGTTTTGCGAAATCTCGGGCGCGACAAATGATGATTAAGCGTGCCGAAGCAATTGGTGTTCCTTGGCGCGATCGCGTGGCACAATTACAACAGCATGATTGGGAGAGTGAACTCGCTACAATCCAAAATCCGAATCTTGATTATCCCAATTATTATCTGTGTTCATTTCATGCTTATGAAAAAGGGAATCTCAGTTGGGATGCCGCCTTAGAAGTAGAAGTCGCCGCCTATGCAGTTCATGCTAAACTCTGGCCAGATAGTGGCGCCAATGGTGATCGACGGTTGCGCGATCGCTACCACCAAATCTTACAACAACAACTGCCGACAACACCAGAAACCATTGTCGATCTTGGCTGTAGTGTTGGGATGAGTAGTTTTGCCCTCCAAGAGTGCTATCCGGAGGCAAACCTTACCGGGGTAGATTTGTCTCCTTATTTCTTATCGGTTGCTCAATATCAAAGCCGGGAGAAACAATTCAAGATTCGGTGGCAACATGCAACAGCAGAAGCAACGGGGTTACCCAGTAACAGCTATGATTTGGTGTCTGCTTTTCTGATGTTCCATGAACTTCCACAACAAGCAGCCCGAGACATTTTCCAAGAAGCGAAACGCTTGCTCAAACCAGGGGGTTATTTCTGTTTAATGGATATGAATCCGCGATCGCCGGTTTACAAGAAAATGCCACCCTACGTATTCACACTGTTGAAAAGCACCGAGCCTTATCTAGATGAATATTTTACCTTAGATCTCGAGCAAGCCCTAATTGATGCCGGGTTTGCACCACCAACGATAGTTCCCAATAGTCCCCGTCATCGCACGGTTATGACGTACCATCCCGGCCATTAATGTTAAATTCCCCTTAAATTGTGATGATTCTGTAACATTAAATACAAACAACCGCCTAATTCAATCTCTAGGATGAGGCGAGACCGTATGCTTTAAAATCAAATTTAAGGAGTAAGCCATGCCCGAAACCGGTGCTGAAGTCCTGCGGATGATTCAGGACGAAGATATTAAAATCATCGACCTCAAATTTATTGATTTACCTGGAATTTGGCAACATCTTTCCATCTATCGCAGCGAAATTGACGAAGATTCTTTTACTGATGGTGTTCCCTTCGACGGTTCTAGTATTCGGGGTTGGAAATCTATCAATGAGTCCGATATGATGATGGTTCCCGATCCGACAAGCGCTTGGATTGATCCCTTTATGAAGGAAAAAACCCTGAGTCTGGTCTGCTCGATTAAAGAGCCTCGTACCGGCCAATTTTATGATCGCGATCCGCGCACCATTGCTCAAAAAGCCATTGATTATTTAATTTCTACTGGTATTGGTGATACTGCTTTCTTTGGACCGGAAGCTGAATTTTTTGTTTTTGATGATGTTCGGTTCGATCAAACTTACAATGAAGGCTACTATCATGTTGACAGTGTAGAAGGACGTTGGAATTCGGGAAGAGAAGAAGCAGGGGGTAACTTAGGCTATAAACCTCGTTATAAAGAAGGGTATTTTCCCGTTCCGCCGACGGATACTTTACAAGATATGCGGACAGAAATGCTTTTAACAATGGCAGAATGCGGGGTTCCCATTGAGAAGCATCACCATGAAGTTGCCAGCGGTGGACAAAATGAATTGGGCTTCCGTTTCGGTACCCTAGTCAAAGCGGCAGACCATTTAATGACTTATAAATATGTGATTAAAAATGTTGCAAGAAAATATGGCCGCACTGTTACCTTTATGCCCAAGCCCATCTTTAACGATAATGGCTCAGGAATGCATGTCCACCAGTCGATTTGGAAAGATGGACAGCCCACTTTCTGGGGAGAAAGCGGTTATGCTAACTTAAGCGACACAGCGCGTCATTATATTGGGGGTATTCTCCGACACGCCCCCGCGTTACTGGCATTTACTAATCCTTCTACCAACTCTTACAAACGCTTAGTTCCCGGTTTTGAAGCACCGGTCAACTTAGTTTACTCTCAAGGGAACCGTTCAGCATCTGTCCGTATTCCTTTAACAGGAACCAATCCGAAAGCCAAACGTTTAGAGTTCCGTTGCCCGGATGCGACTTGCAATCCCTATTTAGCCTTTGCTGCAATGCTTTGTGCAGGAATCGATGGTATTAAAAACCAGATTGAGCCAGGTGATCCCTTAGATGTGGATATTTATGATCTTAGCCCAGAAGAATTGAGTAAGATTCCTTCTACTCCCGGTTCTTTAGAAGCAGCTTTAGAATGCTTAGAAAATGACCATAATTTCTTAGTGGATAGTGGTGTCTTTACTCAAGAATTCATTTATAACTGGATCGAGTACAAGTTAGATAATGAGGTTAACCCCCTCCGTTTGCGACCCCATCCTTACGAGTTTTCACTTTATTACGACGCTTAAAGTTACTGAAATGATCTAGACTCGGGCAGTAGGGCAGTAGAGGGATGAATTGAGTAACCTGCTGCCTTTACTTTACCCGATCGCGATCTTCTGCTGCATCTTTACTTTTGCTGTGTGAGTAAACAGGGAGGGAAAATTAAGAATAAAACTAACTCTGTCATCAGGGGATAACAACTTCATTCATGAACCATCCAAGAGTCCGCATTACCTACCACGAAGTTCAATCCGCAGCCCAACGCCTAAATAAGGATGCTAAGCTGACTCCAGTTATCACCTCAACCACCCTTAACCAACTCACTAAAGCTCAAGTCTTCTTGAAATGCGAGAACTTTCAATGCACCGGTTCCTTTAAGTTTCGGGGGGCTTTTAACGCCCTTTCTCAACTCTCAACCCAGCAACAAGGGGTGATTACTTACTCCTCTGGTAATCATGCGCAAGGGTTAGCGCGATCGGGTCAACTCCTCCAGATTCCTACGACCATTGTTATGCCCAATAATGCCCCAGCGGTGAAACTAGCAGCAACTCGGGGGTACGGGGCGCAAGTAATTACCTATGACCCGAAAACAACCTGTCGAGAGGAACTAGCGAACCAAGTGGCTACCGAGCAAAATCTGACAATGATTCCCCCCTACGACCATCCTGATATTATCGCTGGACAAGGGACCGTTGCCAAGGAACTGATCGAGCAAATCGGTGAACTTGACTTGTTACTCGTCTGTTGTGGGGGTGGCGGTTTACTCTCTGGCTGTGCCATTACAGCGAAAACCTTATTTCCCCATTGCCGAGTGATTGGTGTTGAACCCGAACGCGCTGATGATGCCACCCGTTCTTTCTACAGCAAAACCCTCCAGCGATGCGATGATCCAGAGACCATTGCAGATGGGGCGCGGACTCCCTCTCTGGGTCAGTTGACCTTTCCCTTAATCCTCGATTACGTCGATGAAATGGTTACTGTTTCGGAAGCAGCGATCCGAGAAACTTTGCTCTTTCTTTGGGAACGATTAAAAATTGTGGTTGAACCCACCGGGACTTTAGCGACAGCAGCATTACTTGAGGGCATTGTTACCGCACCGGGAAAGCGCATTGGTGTCATTATTAGCGGTGGGAATGTCGATCTCAAAAAACTTCCCCAGTTGTTGGGACTGTAAGTTTCCCGTTGCTTTGTACAACTCTCCTTTCCTTCCTGAAGCAACCGGGCTGTCAAATTTGAATTGAGGAATGAAGTCTGCTGATTTTTTCTACCTTGTCCCCCCTCAACCGATTATCGCCACTCAAAAGTAACGGATCATGACACTTATTGAAACCATTCAAGCTGACTACGAACGCTTTCCTGCCAACCAAAGCTACGACATTTATGCTGAAGACGTTTATTTCAAAGATCCCTTGACCGAGTTTCGAGGATTGCAACGCTACCAGTCTTTAATTGACTTTATTAGCACTTGGTTTAAGAATATTAATCTTGAACTCCATGACATTCGACAAGAAAAGAATACCATTCATACGGAATGGACACTGAATTGGACAACCCCTCTTCCTTGGCAACCGCGCATTTCCATTCCAGGTTGGAGTGAACTGCAATTTAATGCTGAGGAAAAAATTATCTCTCACATTGATTATTGGCATTGTTCCCGTTGGGAGGTTATCAAACAGCATTTTCCTCTGTAACAATGAGAGTAATGTAAACTTTTTTTAACAACAAGGAGTTTGATCATCATGCGCGTCATCTTAATGACTGGAAAAGGTGGAGTGGGAAAAACCTCGGTTGCCGCAGCAACGGGACTCCAATGTGCTAAGTTAGGCTACAAAACCTTAGTCCTCAGTACTGATCCTGCCCACTCTCTCGCGGATAGCTTTGACCAAGAAATGACTCATGAACCCACCCGAGTCCGAGAGAACTTGGATGGTGCAGAATTAGACGCCCTCATGGAGCTAGAAGCGAACTGGGGTGCCGTGAAACGTTATATTACTGAAGTTTTACAAGCGAGAGGCTTAGAAGGGGTTCAAGCCGAAGAACTGGCAATTCTCCCAGGAATGGATGAAATTTTCGGTTTAGTGCGGATGAAGCGACACTACGATGAAGGGGAATATGATGTTCTCATTGTCGATTCTGCCCCTACCGGAACTGCATTGCGTCTCTTGAGTATCCCAGAAGTGGGGGGATGGTATATGCGCCGTTTCTATAAGCCTTTTCGGGGAATGTCTGCAGCATTACGCCCGATTGTGGAACCCATTTTCCGCCCCATTGCTGGCTTCTCGCTACCCACCGAGGAAGTCATGGATGCCCCTTATGAATTCTACGAGGAAATTGAAGCCCTCGAAAAAGTTTTAACCGATAATCAGAAGACTTCTGTGCGACTGGTAACGAACCCCGAAAAAATGGTAATTAAGGAATCAGCCCGTGCTCATGCTTATTTGAGTTTATATAATGTGGCAACGGATATGGTGGTTGCCAATCGCATTATTCCGGATGAAGTGAACGATCCCTTCTTTAAACAATGGAAAGAGAGTCAGCAAGTCTATCGCCACGAAATTCATGAGAACTTTCATCCTTTACCCGTGAAAGAAGTCCCCTTATTTTCTTCGGAAATGTGTGGCTTAGAGGCATTGGAATTACTAAAAGAAACACTCTATCAAGGGGAAGACCCGACACAAGTTTATCACCAAGAACATACGATTCAGGTTAAACAGCAGGAGGATGGTGCTTATAGTTTAGAGTTATACCTACCGGGTATTACGAAAGATAAGATTCAGTTGAATAAAACTGGGGATGAGTTGAATATTCGCATTGGCAATCATCGACGAAACTTAGTGTTACCGCAAGCGCTCGCTGCCCTGCAACCGCGAGGAGCAAAAATGGATGAAGATTACTTAAAAATTCGGTTTGCCAACTAATAATCGCTTTTGGGGCGAATCGTCATTCGCCTCTACTTAATTGCTTTACTTAAAATTAGCATTCAAAGGACTAACAATTTACGTCGAATTGCTTCCATACAAAGTGATACGCGAGTATTTGTCTCTTTCTTATCTTGCATATCCAGATCAAGTTTCATCTTTAGATGCTGAATATAATTCTGTGCTGTTTTCAAACTGACTTTCAGTTGTTGAGCAATGGCTTTATCAGAAAGAGATTCCTTACATAAAAGCTCTAGAACCATGAGATCATTTTCGTTAAGGTTGAGTTGATGACGTAACTCTCTTGGGACTCGCAATTCCCCCTTTAAAGTACTTTCTGCTCCTTCTAAGAAAGCTTGTCGTGGTTCCATTTTATTCACGACCACAAACCCCCCTTTATGATTACCAATAGAATGCATTAAGGATTTGAGGTAACTATATTCACTGGTATAAATCAAAATGTTCAAATCGGGATAATCGTCAAAAATATGTTTGAGTAGGTTTAAGCCATCCTGAGCCGATTGTTCTCCCCTTACTGAGCCAAATTGCAAATCAACCACTGCCATCGTTGGTATTTGCTGAGTAAGGAACTCTAAAGCCTCTGTTGGATTAGAGACAATAACACATCGGGCTTGCTCGTCTAATTTTTGCAGAGATAAACAGTTATTTTGAGCGACTTCTGGATGATCTTCAATGACTAAGTAAAGTGGTGCATCTGCATTCATATGACTGAGTTGCGCTTCTTTTTGTTTGATTCAACAAAAGATCCGTGGGACTCCCCCACCTCGGAACAGGTGGGGGAGGAAAGCGGGTGAGTCGATACCGCTCGATGCGGTTGAGACTCACATTTTCTTAGGCTACACATAAGCCATTCG
>JAAANX010000085.1 GCA_009909085.1 Cyanobacteria bacterium GSL.Bin1
CCCCGAATTGTCCCACTTGTGATGGGAAAAGCCAACGCATTTTTTCGGTTCCCCACTTTAATCTCAGTTCTGGTGGCGCTTTCTTGAAAGCCAGACAAACCAGTGAACCGAAATTGGAAAAGCGAGAAAAAGAACCCTCGCAACCCAACTACCAAAGCCATAAGCGAGATCGACCTTGGATGATTGGTCATTAGTAGTACGGTTAATGCCCTCAAACGATTAAGGTTGGGGGCTAAAATCAATCAAATTAGAAACTGTTTAAGATCTGATCTCAATCATTCAGAATTGAACGTAGGTCTGATTTTCCCGCTGATTGTCACCCCGTGAGCTGACTAATTCAAGGAACCCTATTCGGTGTAAACTTTTTTCCTGAAGCAGAAAACGAATCAATCTTATTCAAGCGCGATCGCGCTTGATTGAGCAATACAGAGACTGTGTAATGCACCCGCTACTTTGAAACCATTAGATCACATTCTAATCGCGCAGGATCAAACTGACTGGGATAGTTTCCAATATTCAGCATCTTCTGCTTCTAGATCCGCTTCAATTTCGTTACGATTGGCGTGATAATAGGCTAAAGCAGCATAAATTTGAGCAAGGGTAAGATGACTCAGACGACGAGCAATTTCTTCAGGAGTTGCACCTTGTTTGTAGAGAACTGTTACCCGACGGACAGATGTTTTTGTCCCTGTGATCATCGGGCGACCTTTACCAACATCTGAGGAAGTTGTAACTAATGTACCAATATTAGTGGTAGCAGACATCATTGAGTTAACAGTAACAGGTTATTTTCTCTAGCCTATCGTTGAATGAAGAAGAGGAAGCGCGATCGACGCGGAGCGTCGCTGAGCTTTGCTCAATCGCGCCTTTTATTTACTGTTCATATTTTTTTCGATCAATTCGTTATGCTTTAGGAAGGTTAGAATTAAATGTTATTTAAAGATGAGTAACAAGCTAAGCAAGAAGCAAAAAACTAAAACAATTGGTGAACGTTTAGCAGAGGAAGAGATTATCTTTGGGGAAGGAGATATTAATTTATCAGAACGTGAAACGCGCAAAGCAAATGCTCATAAAGCGGTAAAAAAAACGTCATCGATCCGATTAATGTGAATGGATCAATTAGCATTAATAGACGCTGGTCCGTTAATTTCCTTTTATAACAAGCGCGAAAAATATCAAAAGCAGATTATCGAATTTTTTCGAGATACCTCTATTACTGAGCTAATTACAACAGATGCTTGCATTGCTGAAGTAATGTATAGCTTAGGGCAAATTAAGGGACAGTCTCATCAGCTACAGGCTCAATTTTCTCGATACATTAATAAAGAAATTTGGCATCGAGAAGCTTTAATACAGGAAGATTTCTTAAGAATCGCTGATTTATTCCAAAGATATAATAGCGAACAATACAGATGAAAGTTGTTGGTAATACAGCCATGTTGAGTGAACTCAGACAGTTTTTACTGCTAGACTCCGCTACCCGCACTTTATTATTGATTCCATTATTCTTCTCAGTCGTTATTTTTGTGGTGGCTTGTGCTCGGCTCCTCTGGTTTGGTCTGATCCAGATTGAGTTCGAGCTGTTCTATCAAACCAAGATTCGCATACTTTGGGAAGAAGTGATTCTGCCTGAAATCGCCCTTTTACAGCCCACAGTCCTCTTGTTAATAGCTGACATTATCACTCTCTCCATTGGTGCAGTCGATAGCAAGTTTGATCTAGATAATGTGATAGAAATACCCTTTGGTCTTGCAGCGGCAGCAGGCGTCATTGTCTTGGGGTCACGCATCGCTGATCGATTTTTAGATAAATACTTATTGGATGCGATTCGTAAAGAGCGAAAACTGAATCGAGAGCTATTAGGTTTGGCCAAAACAGCCGTCAAAGCTCTGTTTATTTTTATTGTTGTTGTCATCTTCTTCAGTGTGCGTCACGTTAATATCACGGCTTTCATTACTGGCTTGGGGGCCTTTGGCTTTGTGATTGCCTTTGTGGCTCGATCGCTATTAGAGCAAGTTTTAGGTGCTGTCGTCATCTACCTTGACAAGCCATTTGGAATCGATGATTACATTCGCTTGCCCGATGGAACCTTTGGTCGTGTAGAGGCGATCGGTTGGCGATCAACAAAAATTCGCTCATCAGGTCAAGCGACCCTGATGGTTGTTCCAAATAGTAACTTATTGGGACTCAATATTGAGAACTATATGGGTTCTAAACGATTAATGGTTCTTGGTAAGCTTGAATTCTTTGAATGCCTATCTGATGTAAAAAAAGCCTATATTCGCCAGATCATTCTTGAAAAAATTAGGAATACATCTAATGTTGAGTTTTCTAGCTTCTCGATCAACTTTGACGATCTGGCAGATGGTAGTGGTACGAGTCGGATCCAAGCACAAATAGGGTATTCATTTCCGTCCTCTGCCAGCCAAATGGGGGAGGAAATTCGTAGCAAAGTGATGAGTTTGGTAGGTAGCAACATTCGAGACACTCTAGCAGAACAAGGGATTCAGTATCAGTACTCGGTTAATCTAACAATCGATTCGCAAATTGCTGTATAGCAGTTATTCGATGGCGATCTGTGTCACGATCAATTTAGAACACCAAGATTATTAGACGACTCGAAACCATTTTTGGTATCGAACCGGGGAATACCGAAGTAGAATTTACGAGCGAATCTAATTCTAATAGGGCACGCGCGCGGGTCTCCTTCTTGATTTTAGGCTCTACTGAAAGTTCTAATGAAATCCGTCGACGCATGTTCCAGCTGAGTAGCCAAGAAATTATGACAGACTTGCAAGCCTATAACCTGAATTTCACAACCACCGAACCTGTTATTACTCTTGACACACCCATGCCACTTTAGGTCCAGAGAAGTCAGTGAAATCTTACAAAGTCAAGTTGACTGAGGTTATCGACTTGCTTGGAGGTCCCGAGAGCCGGTTCACGCAGTCAGTTTTTCAATTATTTTTATCTTGATGGTCAGTGCAACAGATTATTCTACAGGGAGGCTCTGCAGGAGCCTAACCCATCGCCGGAGCAGACACTCCGACCATCCTCTGTGCTCACGCATATTTTGTTTGAGTGCAGCTCACCTCTAGGCCGTTAGGTCTCCTTTCGTCGTCTAGATCAAGCGCGATCGCGCTGCGGGATTCTGCCCCGAATTGTCCCACTTGTGATGGGAAAAGCCAACGGATTTTTTCGGTTCCCCACTTTAATCTCAGTTCTGGTGGCGCTTTCTTAAAAGCCAGACAAACCAGCGAACCGAAATTAGAAAAACGAGAGAAAGAACCCTTGCAACCCAGCTACCAAAGCCATAAGCGCGTAGAGCTTGGCTCGTGTCGAAGACATCGTCCTTGGATGATCGGTCATTAATCAAGCGTTTTTGCTAGCCTCAAGCCGTTGCGCTAACCACACCTTAATGATGGACTCGCGAGTGACTCCTAAGCGTTGCGCTTGTTGATCAATCGCCTCCAGCATCCATTGAGGAAGATTGAGAGTTATGGCTTGAGGTTCATTTCCAGGGCGATGGGCTAAAGACAAATCTAAAAAAGGAGTGATGTCTTCATTATTATCAAATTTGCGATCAAATTCTTCTGCTTTCATAAAGGCTTATTTCCTCCTTGCGCGATCGTCGAACGGATATAATTCTGATTTTAGTATCTCGGTAAGTAATTACTGCTGACCAATACTTCTCTTTAATTTTTCCAATAACAATAAATCTCAGTTCATCTTCAGTTCTAGCAGGAATCTTAACTCGGTTGAAATCAAACCAAATTTGTTGTGCTTCTACAAAGCTGATTCCATGTTTATTTTGATTCAGGTTACTTTTTGAAGGATCAAATTCAAATTCCATTATTTGGTATTAAAACAAGTTGATTTCATTTGATCAGTACTTTCAACACAGCTATCAAAGTCACAAGCGCGTAGAGCTTGGCTCGTGTCGAAGACATCGTCCTTGGATGATCGGTCATTAATTAGGGTTTGCTAAAAAAGCCCAATTGTCAGCTTGGCAAGACAACAGATCGTAGGGTTTGCCTTGCCCACCCTATAATGTAGTCCTTCCGCTTTCGAACTATTATCGGAAATTATTCCCATCTTAGCCTGTTCACAATCCCCACAGCACCGTAAGAGTTAAAGTAAGCCCATACACTGAGCACGATCAGGTGACTTGCTCACTCTTCATCGTCTGGGAAGAAGTTGACTCCCAATAATTTCCCTGCGGGAAGTTGCCATCTTTGTTTGTCCTCTTCTAAAGGTGGATTATCTGGATCATCGAGAGCATTTTGAGTTAATTCTTCATCAGTCATATTATCCACTCTTTCCCAGTCTGTTAAGTCTCTAGCCAGTGCTTCTTTAGGGGTGATTTTTCCTTTGTCTCCAATAAATTTGACGTTCACGATAATTTGCCCTCCTAACACTAATAATTCTGATCGTACCGTTAGGGACAGCATAGACCACTACCAATATCCTATCTCCCCATTGACCCGTGACTTTATATCTAGGCTCTCCATAATCTTTGCGATCATCGACTTCTTGCACTAAGCCCTCTGTTTGCAGCAGCAGAAAAGCAGTGTAGAAATCAATTCCATGTTTTCTTATATTACTAAAACGTTTGTTTTCGTCCCAATCAAAATAAAGCACAATCTTGTTTTTACCTAGTTGGTACTCTTATTATTGATTGGGCGATTGTTCAAAAAGTGGTCAGTTTCGTTACTGATGTGATACCGCTAACAAGGTTGCCAAGATTTCAAAGGTTAATAGAATGGACATCCTTTTTCCTTCCAGCGCGATCGCGCTGAGAGATTCTGCCCCCAATTGTCCCACTTGTGAGAGGGGAAGCCAACGGATTTTTTCCGTTCCCCACTTTAATCTCAGTACCGGGAGTGCTTTCTTAGAAAGCCAGATAAACCGATGAACCGAAATTGGAAAAGCGAGAAAAAGAACCCACACAACCCAGTTATTAAAGCCATAAGCGCGTACAGCTTGGCTCGTGTCGAAGACATCGACCTTGGATGATCGGTCATTAGGAATCCGGTTAATGCGCCCAAATTGATAACTTTGGGGGCTTAACAAAGAAGAAAGGTGATTGCGATTAATTGAAGATTCAGGCACCGCGAGCGAGAATCTAAAGTAAACTCAAGAACTTTTGATCAACAGCGTTAATTATCAACTCATAGCGATCGCGCTGCTAAAAAGGATACAATCAAAACGGAAATCTGTTAAAAAAGTTTACATCAAAGCGTTTAACTCTTGATAGTGGATTCGCAAGCAACTTATCCCATTGAATTTGACCCCATAGAAGAAGCACTGGCTGACTTCCGTTCCGGTCGCCCCATTGTGGTCGTCGATGACGAAAACCGCGAAAACGAGGGCGATCTCATTTGTTCTGCCCAGTTTGCCACCCCCGCCATGATTAATTTTATGGCAGTGGAAGCACGAGGACTGATTTGTTTAGCCATGACGGGAGATCGCCTCGATACGCTGGATTTGCCTTTGATGGTGAGCAAAAACACCGATAGTAATCAAACAGCATTTACCGTTAGTATTGATGCGGCTAAACACCTGGGAACGACAACGGGCATTTCTGCTGAAGATCGCGCCCGTACCATTCAAATTGCCATTAACCCTACTTCTCGCCCGGAAGATTTAACCCGTCCCGGTCATGTCTTCCCCATTCGCGCCAAAGAGGGGGGGGTGTTAAAACGAGCGGGACACACGGAAGCGGCGATAGATTTATGTCGCTTATGTGGCCTCACCCCAGGCGGGGTCATTTGTGAAATCCAAAATCCCGATGGGTCGATGGCGCGTTTACCCGAACTTGCCGAATACGCCCAAAAACATCATCTGAAACTGATTAGTATTGCTGATTTAATTAGTTACCGTTTACAGCACGATCGCTTTGTGTATAGAGAAACCATTTGTCAATTACCCACTCAATTTGGCGAGTTTGAAATTTACGCCTACCGGAACCAACTTGATGATACGGAACATATCGCGATCGTGAAAGGCGATCCCAGCACTTTTGCCACGGAACCGGTCATGGTGCGGATGCACTCCGAATGTCTCACCGGGGATGCCCTCGGATCGATGCGTTGCGACTGTCGGATGCAACTGCAAGCGGCTCTAAAAATGATCGAAAATGCCGGAAAAGGGGTCGTCGTTTATCTACGCCAAGAAGGGCGAGGCATTGGTTTAGTGAATAAGTTGAAAGCCTATTCGCTGCAAGATATGGGCTTAGATACAGTGGAAGCCAACGAACGCCTGGGATTTCCGGCAGATTTAAGAGATTATGGCATGGGCGCACAAATGCTTAATGATTTGGGGATTAAACAGATTCGCCTCATTACGAATAATCCCCGGAAAATTGCTGGTTTGAAAGGATATGGCCTAGAAATTGTGGAGCGCGTGCCACTGCTGATTGAAGCAACTGATTATAACTCCGTTTATTTGGCAACTAAGGCGAAAAAACTCGGTCATATGTTGCTGCAAACCTATTTAGCCAGTGTCGCGATCGATTGGCGAGATAATGTGCAATCCGTGACCGACCGCTATCAACGCTTAGAACGGTTGCGGGAGTTAGCTAATGATTATCATCTTTTAGTACAAGAAGAAGCTCGTCCCGTCGCGATCGCGCTGTTTGGCACCCCCGATCTCACGGTTCATTTCGGCTTTGACCAAGCCAATATTGCTAACCCCGATTGGTACACAACCGCAGGGCATCCCTATGTAATTGCCATTTGTAAAATCTTGGATGAAATTGCCAGTTGGGAAGAAGTGAAACGTCTTGAATTTCTAATTTCTCCTGGTGATGACCCAATGACCGGCTTACAAGTTAAACTCAACCGTGAACCGCATCCGCAAGGAGAAAAACCGTCAGCGGTTTGTGGACATCTTGCCCCCCAAACGATTTATAGTTTTGTTAATGATTAATGTGAGTGATTCGTCATTACTTAATCAAGAAACAAAGAATCAACAATAAGGAACGAAGAACAAGCAAATGAGTGTTGAAGCCGCAATGGGCGACGAAGTGATTAAGGAGAATCTGGAACAGTTCCTCGTTGTTCTGTCGGTCTCTTTAGGAGTAGCGACCCTGTCTCAGATTTCCAGTTTCTTCCGACAAATTCCCTATACTTTACTCCTAGTCATTGTGGGCTTAGGGTTAGCTTTTGTCGATATCCGGTTAGTGAACCTTTCCCCAGAATTAATTTTAGAAATCTTCTTACCTCCTCTCCTCTTTGAAGCCGCATGGAATATCCGTTGGCGTAATCTAAAAAAGAACTTATTTCCAGTTGTTTTATTAGCGGTGATTGGCGTTGTCATTTCCGTGGTTGGCATTGGCTTTAGCCTCAATGCTTTTACGGGTTTATCACTGCCCATTGCTTTACTGGTTGGGGCAAGTTTAGCTGCTACAGATCCGGTCTCGGTCATTGCCTTATTCCGAGAATTAGGGGTTGGTGAACGCTTAACCGTTCTTATGGAAGGGGAAAGTTTGTTTAATGATGGGGTAGCCGTTGTTGCCTTTAGT
>JAAANX010000086.1 GCA_009909085.1 Cyanobacteria bacterium GSL.Bin1
CGAATGGCTTATGTGTAGCCTAAGAAAATGTGAGTCTCAACCGCATCGAGCGGTATCGACTCACCCGCTTTCCTCCCCCACCTGTTCCGAGGTGGGGGAGTCCCACGGATCTTTTGTTGAACTGAGTTGGCTACTCTCCCAATACTTGATCTCAAACGTAAATCATTAATCATCACTGGTTTGGTGCGCTGTTTTCTAATTCAATAGCTAACTGACTTAAGTTTTGCTTTAATGCTTGCGATCGCGCAATTAAATCGTCCACTTCCCCTGCGAGCGTTTTGAGAAATGTACTCGACATTTTGTCCTTTCTTAAACTGACGGCGAGGAGATCGCCGACAATATGATTGGCTAATGCTCGGGTTTCTTTGGCTTGATTGTAAAGGATTAATTCTTCTTTCATCACTTTATGATTCGTTCCTGTTTTAACCCGATATTAAAACGAAAATTCTTGCTCTGATCAGGAGTCAGTCATGATTCTTGTTATTATCAGGGCAAGAAGATAAGGGTAACCCAATCATGAGTCCAACTGAGTTTAAAGTTCCTGATAACGTCACGTTTGAAGATGCGATCACCCTAACTCAAGACTTAATCGTGAAGATGGAAAATGAGGAAATTAATTCCAGCCAACTCCAAGAGACCATTCGTGCTTTGGTGACAACTTCTAATGGGGCGCGGGGATTTTTTGTCACCTACCTCACCGCAGATTCTCCTGTTGCCGATCAACCTCCAGCTGCCGTGTTAGCCGGCTTAAAAACCGCTCCTGAATTAGTGAGTGAATTGTTAGTTAAAAACGTCGCCATGTCCACGGCAATGGCGATGGCACACCGCCGCCAAGATAACGAAAGTATGGCACAAGGCTCAGATCGCGTGCAACGACGCAGCATTCATTTAATCGAGCAGTTGAACAATGAATGGATACAAGAAAAAGCTCAACAAATGCGAGAGAGTGCGCTGACTGGAAAAGGAGAAGCAGCAGTCGCCTTTTTTGAGCGCTGGGGCTACGATGAAGAACAACGCAGCGCGATCGCGCAAACCTTAGAGAAAGTGGTCTCCTAATCTCACTGGGTCTTCTCTGGGGTGCATTTACTGACTCAAACGCTTAGAAATTTGACGAACAATCCCGTTCCCAATTGCCCCCAACATCAAAATTCCTAAAGCAGGAGTAAAGACAGGTTCCCAGAGTTGGTACCACAAATTCAACCCTAGGGGAATGTCTGCCGAATGTCCAATCAGCGCGATCGCGAACCAAAAGAAGCTGCCCAGCACAAGAAATAAATCGAACATCAAGACGCGATCTAACCACTGCAATAATTGATCCTTCATAAGGTTTATTTCATTTCACGTCATTATTTTACAGTTTATCAATAACCCCTGAAGTTCACGATAAAGTTATTTTATACTTTAAATCAATATTCACTGGGGTTATAGATTACTTTAAACAATGAATTTTCGTCATCCTAAAAGGCGTTCTTCTTGCCGCAAGAAGAAATATCATCGGTCTGAGTATACTAGTGTTTCTCGACTAGTCATAGGATTTGGGATTATGATGCTTTTTTTATGCCGTAATCACTTGTCTTCATTATTTCCCAATCCCACTCCTTGGTTTGATTTATCACAGCCAAAGATTATCTTTTCTGACATTAAAGCAGGGAACATTAACGCTCTTGATGATCAGCATTTGCGGTACATTGATCAAAAAGCCTTCCATCTTAAATATGAGGGATCTTCAATTCGAGAACTTGCCAAAATTTTATCCTCCAAGGCAAAAACAGAAACAGAAAAAGCAAGAATTATCTATACTTGGATTACTAATAACATTGCTTACGATGTGGGAATGTCCCTTAATAATATTGATTTAGTTGATGTTAATCCTGCCACTGTTTTAAAGGAACGCAAGACTATTTGTTCAGGTTACGCTAACTTATACCAAGCACTAGCTCAAGAAATGGGATTAGATGTAGTAATTATTGAAGGAACAGCAACTGGAAGCAGTTATATTGTCGGAGATACTGCGATTAATCATGCTTGGAATGCAGTAAAAATTCAGGATCAATGGTATTTATTAGATGCTACTTGGGGAGCAGGAACTGTTACAGAAACTCAATTTCGTAAGAAATTTAATCCCTATTATTTTGCGACTCCACCTGAACAGTTTATTTTTAATCATTTTCCTGCCGATTCAGCTTGGCAACTCCTAGCCAATCCTTATACCCGGGAAAACTTTGAAGATTTACCCGATGTTTCTCCAGGCTTTTTTCAAAAAAATATTGATTTAGTTTCTCATCGAAAAAGAGAAATTAAAATGGGAAATCAAAGTCAAATTATTTTGTCGGTTCCCCAAAAAACAACAGTAGTTACGGCGCTAAAAAAGAACAATCAAAATATACCTGATCATTACAATTTAGTGCAGAAAGAAGGAAAAACAGTTACTATACAGAGCACATTTCCAGAATTAGGAAAATATAAATTGGATATTTTTGCAAATTCAACACAATCTCAAGACTATGTTCATATTCTTACTTACCAAATAACAGCCACTTCTATTAATTCTCCTTTTCCAAAAACTTCTATTAAATTTCAAGAAAACGAAGGATATTTATACACACCCCTCACTTATCAATTACCTAACCATAAAATGGTAGAATTCAAACTAAAAGTCCAAAATGCTATAGATATACAAGTTTTAAATACGGAAACGAATGAGTGGACTCAACTCACTCGCTTGGATGATTTATTTATGGAAAAATTAAAGGTAGGGGATTCTCCCGTGAAAGTGGTTGCTCAATTTCCGGGAGATCCTCGATATTGGACATTAGTTGAATATAACTAACTTGGTTAAGAAATAGAATGAATTTTCAAGAAATTGGTCCCTTTAGTTCGTTGTACTGGAGAGCCACCCAGGATTAATATTTTATCGCCCGATGCGACCAAGTTGCGTTCTAACAAACACGCTTCCATCTGCATAATTAAGGGTTCTAACCCTTCTTCTTTTGGCTGCAATAGTAAAGGTTTGACGCCCCAAATTAAATTTAAGCGATGGTACACTGCCAGAGTCGGCGTAAAGGCAACAATGGGCGCTCGTGGGCGTTCATCTGAGGCAATCCGCGCGGTGTAACCCGTTGTAGTAAACGAAGCAATACAGCGCAAATTCATCATCTTATCAATGGAATTTAAGGCTTCACTCAAGGCATGAGTTTCTGTATTTTCGGCAGGTGGATGATCGGTAAATTCAATTTCCGGTTCCACTTGTTCGGCAATCCGCGCCATAATTTCCACCGCTTGCACAGGATATTTGCCCACAGCCGATTCTCCTGATAGCATAACCGCATCCGTTCCATCAATGATGGCATTGGCGACATCCGACGCTTCTGCACGAGTCGGGCGTGGGGAATGGATCATGCTTTCTAGCATTTGGGTTGCGGTAATCACTGGGATTCCCTTGCGATTACAAGTTTGAATAATTTTCTTTTGCAGGAGAGGGACTTTTTCTGGGCGAATTTCTACCCCTAAATCGCCGCGCGCCACCATTAAGCCATCACAAGCATCGACTAGGGCATCGAGATGTTCCACGGCTTGGGGTTTTTCAATTTTAGCGATTACAGGAATGTTAGCTTCTCGAGACTGCAAAAATCCTTTCAGGTGATGGATATCTTCTACACCCCGGACAAAACTTAAGCAAACCCAGTCAATCCCCTGTTTAATGCCAAAGTCTAAGTCTTGTTGATCTTTAACGGTTAGGGAAGGCAGACTCAAGTTTAAGTTGGGAAAGTTAACGCCTTTGCGGTTTTTCAAAATTCCACCGTTAATTACTCGACATTCGACTTGTGCGTTAGTGATCGCTTCTACTTCTAGTTCAAGCAGTCCATCATCGAGTAACACTTGCGCTCCCGGGCGCGCTTCTTCTGCTAGATGAGGATAGTCAATGGGAATGACATCTGGGGCATCGCTGGTTTCCAGGCTCGGTGTCAGGGTAACTGTTTTTCCCGCATTCAACGTCACTTCTCCTTGGGGAAGCGCTCCCACGCGAATTTTCGGTCCTTGCAAGTCTTGGAGAAGCGTAATCGGGGTATCTAGTTCTTGGGAAATCTGTCTGATCCGCGCGATCATAGCGGCATGATCATCGTAGCTCCCGTGAGAAAAATTTAAGCGAGCAACGCTCATTCCCGCTTGAATGAGTTGCCGAATGACAGCTTCTGATTGACTCGCCGGACCAATCGTGGCAACGATTTTGGTGTGATGAGGAAAAGGATTGACGGACATGATAGTGCTTGATTATTAATACTAAATCCAGCAATAAGGAGCTGAATAATTACCAATGGTCAGAAGCTGGAGCTGGCTTCAATAGAAGCGATACTCTTAGCTCTGACTCAAATCATAACTTTTTTCTAGAAAACCGTCTTCTTTTTTTTCACTATTCCCGTAGGGGATTATACAATTTTTTGGTACTTTTTATTATGTTTTATAAAATTCTATAAAAAAGAATTCTTTTTATTTGTTAAGAAACATTTATCAAAAAATAATAAGAGATAATCGAATACTTTGACAAACTTAATAGAATAAAAATATAAGAAAAGGAGGGGAAAACGATGGTCAATGCCTTGTCAAAAGATGCGGCAAATGTGAGGAAAGAAACCGCCCTCATCCTCTGGTACGAACAAGTTAATAATCAAGATGTGGGAATTGTTGGTGGCAAAAATGCCTCGTTAGGAGAAATGATCCAACAATTGAAAACCAAAGGGGTCAATGTTCCGGACGGGTTTGCCACAACCGCGAATGCATTCCGCCACTTCATTGCGAATGCCGGAATTGAAGAGAAACTACGAGAACTGTTTTCTCGGATGGATATTAATGATGTCAACAGTTTACAGCGAACGGGTAAGAAAGCGCGATCGCTGATTTTACATACTCCATTTCCCGACTCATTAAAACAAGCGATTACCGAAGCCTATCAAGAACTCTGCAACCGCTACGGGGAAGAAACCGATGTTGCCGTGCGTTCGAGTGCAACGGCAGAAGATCTCCCAGAAGCCAGTTTTGCGGGACAACAAGAAACTTATCTCAATATCCACGGGGTACAAGGGGTGTTAGAAGCGTGTCATAAATGCTTTGCTTCCCTTTTTACTAACCGTGCCATTTCTTATCGGGAAAACCACGGCTTTGATCACCTATCCGTTGCCCTTTCAGTGGGCGTGCAGAAAATGGTGCGTTCCGACTTAGCCAGTGCCGGGGTGATGTTCTCCATTGATACGGAAACCGGCTTTAAAAATGCCGCTTTGATCACCGCCGCTTATGGTTTAGGGGAAAATGTCGTTCAAGGATCAGTCAATCCCGATGAATATCTGGTGTTTAAACCCACGCTAAAAGAAGGGTATCAGCCGATTCTGGAAAAACGCCTCGGAACCAAAGGCATGAAAATGGTCTATGACATGGAAGGGTCAAAACACACCCGGAATATTGCCGTGTCTCAGCGCGATCGCGCGCAATTTTGTTTGACCGATGAAGAAGTTCTACAACTGAGTCGCTGGGTCATTGAAATTGAAGACCACTACTCCAACTTACGGGGACAAAACACCCCCATGGATATTGAATGGGCGAAAGATGGGATCACTGGTGAACTGTTTATTGTCCAAGCCCGTCCGGAAACAGTACAGTCTCAAAAAGCTGGCAATTTGCTCGAAACCTATCACCTGCAAGATCATAGCACCGTTTTAGCCACCGGACGGAGTGTGGGTGCGAGTATTGGACAAGGGAAAGCACGGGTGATTGTCAATGTGAAAAATTTAGATCGCTTCAAACCCGGAGAAGTCTTAGTCACCAAACGCACCGATCCCGACTGGGAACCAATTATGAAACAAGCCAGCGCGATCGTCACCGACCAAGGGGGACGCACCTGCCATGCTGCGATTATTGCCCGAGAAATGGGGATTCCAGCCATTGTCGGTTGTGGCAACGCCACCCAAGCGATCGCGGCTGGACAAGCGGTAACGGTATGTTGCAGTGAAGGAGAAGAAGGGAAAGTTTATGAGGGCTTACTCCCCTTTGATGTGGAACAAGCAACCTTAGATGACTTACCGCGCACCCGCACCCAAATCTTGATGAATATTGGGAATCCCGACCAAGTTTTCTCTCTGGCAAACATTCCTGCTGATGGCGTGGGATTAGCCCGCTTAGAATTTATCATTACCAACCACATTAAAGTCCATCCCTTAGCCTTACTCTATTTTGATCAACTTGAAGATGAACGCGTCCAAGATCAAATTGCCGACATTACTGCTGACTATGATTACAAACCCGATTTCTTTGTGGATCAACTTGCCCGTGGCGTTGGGATGATTGCTGCTGCCTTTTATCCCAAACCGGTTATTGTGCGTATGTCGGATTTCAAAACCAACGAATACGCGAATTTGATCGGCGGTCAGCAGTTTGAACCGAAAGAAGAAAACCCAATGTTAGGTTGGCGTGGCGCATCCCGTTACTACGATGCCAACTATCGGGAAGCCTTTGCCTTGGAATGTCGTGCCCTGAAAAAAGTCCGTGACCAAATGGGCTTAACCAATCTCATTCCGATGATTCCGTTCTGTCGCACCCCCGAAGAAGGACGAAACGTCCTGGCAGAAATGGCAAAACATGGTTTAGAACGTGGAGTGAATGACTTACAAGTCTATGTCATGTGTGAGTTACCGAGTAATGTCATTCTCGCGGATGAATTTAGTGAAGTGTTTGATGGCTTCTCAATCGGGTCGAATGACTTAACCCAATTGACTTTGGGCTTAGACCGCGATTCGGCGTTAGTGGCGCATCTGTTCGATGAACGCAATGAAGCGGTGAAACGGATGGTCAAACTTGCCATTGAAAGTGCGAAGAAAAAAGGTCGTAAAATTGGCATCTGTGGTCAAGCACCGAGTGATTATCCTGAGTTTGCCCAATTCTTGGTGGAAGCCGGCATTGACTCGATGAGTCTTAACCCCGACTCGGTTCTAAAAACGATTTTGAAGATTGCGGAGGTAGAAAAACAAGTTTAGCGAACGTTCTGTTCTTGTAATTTAACGAGAGTTGTTTCTTTCTTTTAAGCTGACTGAAATAGAAACAACTCTGTTTTTATCAGCTTCAGGTGCATCGGAGAATATGAAATACAACCGTTTAGAGGGGATGACCTGATGCAATCGCGCACTTTCCCGAAACGACAATTAACCGTTAACCAGTTCTTTAATTCATAAGTAGGGAAACCCGAATGGCAGAAGCACGGGAATTTGGGATTTGCGATGATCGCGCGATCGCGCACAATTTTGATATGACGTTAGCTGTAAAAATAAAAGAAAACCTATGACTGTTCTCGAACAGGGAAAAATCACGATTCATAGTGAAAATATTTTCCCCATTATCAAAAAATCTCTCTACACAAACCACGAAATCTTCTTACGGGAATTGATTTCTAATGCGGTTGATGCCATTAGCAAATTAAAAATGGCGTCCCTTTCTGGGGAATTCCAAGGAGAACTCGGAGAACCAGAAATCAAAATTAATCTGGATCAAGGGAAAAAACAAATCTCGGTTTCCGATAATGGCATTGGCATGACAGCTGATGAAATTAAGAAATATATCAACCAAGTTGCCTTTTCCAGTGCAGAAGAATTTATCCAAAAATACCAAGACAGTGCCAACCAATTAATTGGTCATTTTGGACTGGGGTTTTATTCCTGCTTTATGGTGGCGGAAAAAGTTGAAATTGATACCCTCTCTTATCAAGAAGGTGCCGAACCGGTACATTGGAGTTGTGACGGTTCGCCTCAATTCACATTAGAAGCTTCGGATCGGAAAACTCGCGGGACAACGATTACTGTTACGCTTTTAGAAGAAGAGAAAGAATACGCTGAACAACAGCGGGTTCGCCAACTGGTGAAAACCTACTGTGATTTTATGCCGGTTCCCATTAAGTTAGAAGGGGAAGCAATTAACCGTCAGCGGGCAATTTGGAAAGAATCTCCCCGCGATTTAACCGACGAAGACTATCTCGAATTTTACCGTTATTTATATCCCTATCAAGAAGATCCCTTACTATGGGTTCACCTCAATACTGACTATCCGTTTCTCCTCACAGGAATTCTCTATTTCCCGAAATTAAAACCCGATGTTGATGTCAGTCGGGGACATATTAAACTGTTCTGTAACCAAGTTTTTGTCAGCGACAATTGCGAAGAAATTATTCCCGAATTCTTGCTTCCTCTGCGGGGGGTCATTGACAGTCCAGATATCCCCTTAAACGTTTCTCGTAGCGCCTTAACCGCTAACCGCACCGTCCGCCGAATTGCCGATTATATTACGAAAAAAATCGGTGACCGCCTCAAATCTCTCTACAAAGATAATCCCAAAAAATATATCAGTAGCTGGCAAGATTTGGGAACCTTTGTGAAGTATGGTGCGTTACGAGATGAGAAATTTAAAAAACAAGTGGAGGATATTATTATCTTCCGTAGCACTGCTAACTTAGGAGGCAATACGCCACAAGTAGAAGTGCAAAAAGAAGGGGATGATGCTTGGGAAGATGCAACACCTACCCAACAAGCAACTGATGAACAAGGGTATTACTACACTACTCTCAAAGATTACCTGGAACGGAACAAAAACAAGCACGAAAATCGAGTCTTTTACTGTACCGATCCTTCCACACAAGGCACTTATGTGGAACTGTACAAAAATCAAGGCTTAGAAGTCCTGTTTATGGACTCGTTTATTGACAATAACTACTTCATTCCTTTCCTGGAAAAAGAATATTCTGATTTGCAGTTTACCCGAGTGGACGCTGAATTAGACGATACCTTGGTGGAAAATGACCAAGGGGGAGAAATTGTTGATCCACAGACGAATAAAACCCGCAACGAAGTGGTTAAAGAGTTATTTGAAAACGCGATTAATAACTCCAACGTCAATGTCAAAACCCAAGCGATCAAAGCGGACGATCCACAAAATTCACCTCCAGCAATGGTCCTTTTACCGGAAGCGATGCGCCGGATGCAGGAAATGACGGCATTAATCCAACAACAGTCAATGCAGTTCCCGGAACAGCACGTTTTAGTGGTTAATACCGCTCATCCCTTGATTCAAAATATTGTTAAACTCAGTCAAGGAGGAATCATTCAAAGTAGTAGTGGGCAATCCTCGACCGGTGAATTAGCAAAAATGATGTGTCGTCATGTGTACGACTTAGCTTTAATGGCACAAAAAGCCTTTGACGCCGAAGGAATGCAACAGTTTATTGAGCGTTCTAACCAAGTGTTAACTCGTCTGACGAAGTAAGAATTATCTTGAGTGGTTGGAAAGGGCGATCGCGCGATTTGGATTCGCGATTGTCCTTTTCATCACTTTTGCAAAACCTTTATGACACGACTTGGAATTTATCTATGCTGCGCGATCGCGCTTTCTTGTTTCCTGCAGAAGGGCTACCCATTGAAATGTTAAGCCGTTATGAACTGACTTTAGATTTTGGAGAATACCGTTGGAGTGGGAATTGATCATTCTCGTAATACCCTTAAAACACTGGGAATTTCAATTTGATCAATCGCTTCGAGTTGTGGCAGTTCCGCTAAGGCCTGACGGAAGTTGTCTTCCTTAACATTATGGGTAACAACAACGATTTCAGCAAGACCATTGTTAAAGTCAATTTGTACAATCGATTCTAAACTGACATTATGCTTGCCAAAGCAAGTGCCAATATTACCAATCACACCGGGTCGATCCACACAAATAATGCGAGCATAGAAACGAGTCACTAATTCAGCAATGGGAACCAGTTGTCTGCTGGGATGTTGAGGAATTTTCAGCAGAGGATTAACCGTGCTGCTGGTTTTGATCATGGCGGCAATATTCATCACATCCGAGACAACTGCACTGGCAGTGGCGCCGCCGCCTGCACCCGGTCCGTAGAACATGACTTGTCCAATGGGATCGCCTTCTACTAGAATGGCATTGTTAACGCCATCAATACTGGCCAGGGGATGATCTTGGGGAACGAGGGTGGGATGGACTCTGACTTGTAAACCTTTTTCTTCTCGTTGCGCGATCGCGAGGAGTTTAATCTTAAAACCTAACTGTTGGGCATATTGGATATCCACTGTACTGACTTGACGAATGCCTTCACAGGAAACCTCATCGAGGTTCACTTGTTCGCCAAAGGCTAAAGTGGCAACAATCGTAATTTTATCTGCAGCGTCATAACCATCCACATCGGCACTGGGATCGGCTTCTGCATAACCCAGTTCTTGGGCTTCAATCAGGACTTCTGAAAAGTTACTTCCTTCCGCTGCCATTTTGGTCAGAATGAAGTTAGTTGTCCCATTGATAATGCCTAAAATGCTTTGAATACGATTCACACTCAGTGCTTGTTGCAACGGGCGAATGACAGGAATTCCACCACCCACTGCTGCTTCGATGAGAACATAGACCCCAGCTGCTTCGGCAGCGCGATAAATTTCTTCCCCATAGCGGGAAATCACGGCTTTGTTGGCAGTAACAACATGCTTCTGATTGGAAATGGCTTTTAAAATCAGCGATCGCGCTGGTTCTAACCCTCCCATCAGTTCAACGACAACGTTGATCTTGGGGTCGCTGATTATCGCTTCTAAGTCAGTGGTTAGTACCCCTTCCGGAAAGTCTACACCTCTTAGTTTATCGAGTGTTTTCACGCCGACTTTCGCAATTTCAATTTCTTTGAGCAGGGGATGACGGGATTCTGGAGAAAGCAAAATGCCAGCCGTTGCCGTTCCCACCGTTCCCAAACCTAACAGACCAATCTTGAGCGGTTCCACCACGTTTTTCTTATATCCTCTTGACTAACCCACAGCATCCTTCATCTTAAAATATCTTTGCGGTTTGTTGTTGGTCATTGGTCATTGGTCATTAGTCATTAGTCATTAGTCATTAGTCATTGGTCATTTGTTATTACATTCCTCAAACGCTCATTCGTTGAACTGCTAAGCGATCTCAAATACCACTTGTAAATCTTTGCTCTCCCAAGGAGGAATCACTAATAAATCTTCTCCCGTATTCAGGGCATTACGGGGGGCAGTCCACGGTTCAAGACAAGCATACTCTTTACCTTTCACCGTCCAAAAAACAGCAGTTGTGTATGCTGGCGAAAAACTCAGTTTGATCTGGAAACCTCGTTCCGGGAGTCCTAATGCTGTCACTTGACGCGAGAGTGGACGCAGTTGAGCATCAATTTCATCTCGGTCGAGATTAAACTGACCCTGGTAATCATAGGTTCCTTGAGTGATGTTATCTTTATACTGGCTAGCCGGAATATCCAGTTGAATTTGATTTTTGTCTGCTACCCAAAAGTAGGGATGTAAGCCGGTGGAAAAGGGCATCGGTTGATTTGAGTAATTGCGATAAGTTTGCTCGAGGGTGAGTGTATTGCCTTTGAGGCGATAGGTAAAGGTCAGTTCAAAATCAAAAGGATACACTGCTCGCGTTTTGTCATTACTTTTCAAAACAAGGGTTAATGCTGCATCATTGTCTGTCTCTTGAGCGCTCACTTCCCACGGTAAATCACGGGCGAAACCATGACGTTTTAGGAAATACGTTTGTCCCTCAAGGGCATACCGATCCTCGGGTAAATCACCACAAATCGGGAAGAGAATGGGGATTCCACCACGAACACTTTTATCGGGATCTTGAAATCGTTCCCAGTCCATGTAGAAGATTTCTTGTCCTTGGATGGACCAACTGGTGACAATTGCCCCTCTTTCTGGGACAATTTCCAAGCGACTTTGTTGGTCTTCATCTGACAAAATATATGTCCGATACGATTCTTCTTGCTTCAGCGCGATCGCGTAACTCATCTTGATGTTTTCCTCAGCCCGAATAAAGTTAATCTATCATTTCCCTGACTCACCTCTTCAGCAAAATTCTGTGCCGCCTCCCCTAATACCTAACAGGAGTTGGCCCTTGGCTGACAAATTGAGGAATTTAAGACAATGAGCACCGATACAAAACTAAAGAAAAGCTGAGAAAATCCCCCTGCTTTCCAAAGTCATCCTTCACAATTGGAACTAACTCGCAACGTAACACCGCAAAAATTTATGACTGTTGCAACCATCGCTCAAAACAAACCCCTCTCCAACGAACAACTAGAAAAAATGCACGCTTACTGGCGGGCTGCGAATTACCTTTCTATCGGACAAATTTATCTCTACGATAATCCCCTCCTGAAAGAACCCCTAAAACTCGAACATATTAAACCCCGTCTTCTGGGTCACTGGGGAACGACGCCGGGCTTAAATTTTCTTTATGTTCACCTCAATCGCATCATCAAACAGCAAGACCTCAATATTATTTATATTGCTGGTCCTGGTCATGGGGGACCAGGGTTAGTTGCCAACACCTATCTCGAAGGCACCTACAGCGAAGTTTATCCGAATATCTCCCCGGATGAAGCAGGAATGAAAAAACTCTTCACGCAATTTTCTTTTCCCGGGGGAGTGCCTTCCCATGTTGCCCCAGAAACGCCCGGTTCGATTCATGAAGGAGGCGAACTGGGATACGCTTTAGCCCATGCTTACGGCGCAGTTTTTGATAATCCTGACTTGATTGCTGCTTGTGTTGTGGGAGATGGGGAAGCCGAAACCGGTCCTCTTGCCACGAGTTGGCACTCGAATAAATTCTTGAACCCCGTTCATGACGGCGCAGTATTGCCAATCTTACACCTCAATGGCTACAAAATTGCCAACCCCACTGTTCTTTCTCGCTTGGATGATAAAGAACTCGAAAACCTTTTTGTCGGGTATGGTTACAAGCCTTACTTCGTTGAAGGGTCTGATCCCGAAACAATGCATCAATTGATGGCGGGAACCCTTGACACGATTATGGGAGAAATTAAGAGTATTCAATCGGAAGCGCGGACCAATGGATTTACTCAACGTCCCCAATGGCCGATGATTATTCTCCGCAGTCCGAAAGGTTGGACAGGACCAAAAGAAGTCAATGGCAAGAAAACGGAGGGCTTCTGGCGTTCCCACCAAGTTCCGTTCACGGATATGGCCAATAATCCCGAACATATTACTCTCTTGGAAGAGTGGATGAAGAGTTATAAGCCGGAAGAACTCTTTGATGAAAATGGGACATTTCGCCAAGATTTGGCAGAACTAGCACCGCAAGGGGAAAGACGCATGGGGGCCAATCCCCACGCCAACGGTGGTCTCCTTTTAAAAGATCTGAAAATGCCTGATTTCCGCGATTATGCGGTGGAAGTCAGTAAGCCGGGAACGACCTACGCCCAAGCAACTCGTGTCTCTGGTGAATTTCTGCGGGATGTGATGAAAATGAACCCGCACACCTTCCGCGTCATGGGACCCGATGAAACGGCATCCAATCGCCTCAGTGCTTTATTTGAAGTGACTGACCGCACTTGGATGGCTGAACGCCTCCCGGAAGATGAAAACTTATCTCCTGAGGGACGGGTGATGGAAGTTTTGAGTGAACACCTTTGTCAGGGATGGTTAGAAGGGTATCTTTTAACGGGACGACACGGCTTCTTCTCCTGTTATGAAGCCTTTATTCACATCATTGATTCCATGTTTAACCAACATGCCAAATGGTTAAAAACAACACGGCATGAAATTCCCTGGAGACAACCCATTGCCTCTCTCAATTATCTCCTCACCTCTCATGTTTGGCGACAAGACCACAATGGCTTCTCTCACCAAGATCCCGGTTTCATTGACCATGTGGTGAACAAAAAAGCCGATGTGGTTCGCGTTTATCTTCCCCCGGATGCCAATACCTTATTATCGGTTACGGATCACTGTCTGCGCAGCCGCAACTATGTGAACGTGATTGTTGCCGGAAAACAGCCGGAACTGCAGTATCTGGATATGGATGCAGCGATTAAACACTGTACTGCTGGCATTGGTATTTGGGACTGGGCGAGTAATGATCAGGGGAGTGAACCCGATGTGGTGATGGGTTGTGCCGGCGATGTTCCCACATTTGAAACCCTCGCTGCTGTTGATATTCTGCGTCAGCAGTTCCCGGATTTAAAAGTACGAGTGGTTAATGTGGTGGACTTAATGACCTTGCAACCGGAAAAAGAACATCCCCACGGACTCACTGACCGTGAATTCGACACCATTTTCACTACTGACAAGCCGATTGTCTTTGCTTATCATGGCTATCCTTGGTTGATCCATCGTCTCACTTATCGTCGCACGAATCACAATAATCTCCATGTGCGAGGCTATAAAGAAGAGGGAACAACCACGACGCCTTTTGATATGGTGGTTCGGAATGATTTAGACCGCTTCCATTTAGTACAAGACGTCATTGATCGGGTTCCGAAGTTAGGCTACGCGGCTGCCTACGCCAAACAAGCACTGCGAGATAAACTGATTGAACATCGTCAATATGTGACGAAATATGGAATCGATATGCCAGAAATCCGCAACTGGAAGTGGCCCTATTAGAGTTCCAACTGTGACAATTAAAGGGTGAATTAATGAGTTACAGGTAACCTAGATCATTTTCTATCGCATTGATCATCTGTCTCACAACCGATTCCTGATTGCTAAATTAATCAATTTCATATTCGGGTTGGTATCGGTAAAAGGAATAAGGGTTAGCGCGATGACTTTGCTGGTTCTGCTAGTAAGCATCGCGCTTTTATTTCTGATACATTTCTTAAAATAAAAGGAGGTACCACTTATATTCAAGCATTGGTGTAATGTCTCAAGGTCAACCGACTCAATGGAAAATTAAACTGCTTTATGATGGCGAATGCCCTTTGTGTCTGCGTGAAGTCAATTTTTTGCAGAAGCGAGATGGCGGTCGCGGTTTAGTAAAATTTGTTGATATTGCTGATGAGAACTATCAACCGGAAGAGAATGGCGGGGTTGATTTTGAAACGGCAATGGGACGAATTCACGGCGTTCTCCCCGATGGAACCGTTGTTAAGGATATTGAAGTATTTCGTCGGGTGTATGAAGCTTTAGGAATGGGTTGGGTTTACGCTGTCACTAAATTACCGATTCTTGGCGCGATCGCGGATTGGATTTATGGTCTGTGGGCAGATCGCCGTTTAGCCCTGACCGGACGACCCGATCTTCAAACCATTGTCGCTGAAAAACAACAACGTTGTTCCCAAGACAGTTGTCGTCTTTAAAAAAAGAGAGAAAACTTCCTTGCCCTTTGAGTTTTAGTGTTTGAACCAGGGGCAATGATTCCCAAATCACCCATAATCAACAGCCCATGATGCAAACCCAAAAAATGGGTCCGGTGTTAACGGTTCTCTTTTTCGGTGTGGTGGGTGTTTCCACCGCGGCAATTTTTATCCGGCTTTGTTTAGAAGTGGCGGAACAAAGCGGACTGGGCTTTAGTTTATTTATTGCTGCCTCTCGCTTGATCATGGCATCGCTGATTATTGTTCCTTTCTCGAAACCTCACGATTCGCTTCCTGTTTCTCGACAAGCCTTGCTGTGGGCGATCGCGGCAGGAATCACCTTATCGCTTCATTTTGCCACTTGGATTACATCACTTTCTTTTACCTCCATTGCTGCTTCTACAACTATTGTTACCACCAACCCAATTTGGGTCACGCTTTTATCTTGGCTGTGGTGGAGAGAAAAACCTAAAGCCTTAACCCTTGTCGGAATTACAATTGCTTTATGCGGGGGATTTTGTATTGCTATTGGTGATGCGGGGAGTTTAACGGGAGGAAGCAATCCTCTATTAGGAGATGCTTTAGCCTTACTCGGGGCTTGGTCAGCCAGTCTCTATTTATTACTGGGAAAACAAGCTCAAGCCTCCGGATTATCCATTGGTCACTATAGCGCGATCGCGTATACCACCGCAGCCATTTTCTTACTTCCCCTACCCTTTTTCTTTGGCATTAATTACTGGAGTTATCCCCCTGAAATTTATATTTATCTTTTTGGGATGGCCGTTTTTTCACAAGTATTAGGACATACCAGCTTTAATTGGGCGGTTCGGTTTATTTCACCAACCTTTGTCACGTTAGCGATTTTATTTGAACCCGTGAGTGCCAGTATTTTAGGCTTTTTTATTTTTGGAGAAGTGCCAAGTTTTTTGGTTCTAGTCGGTGCGATTATTTTGTTAGTTGGGAGCGCGATCGCGATCTTAGGAGGAAAAAGGAATTATCCTTAGTGGAGATTTCCTCAAACACTCTGCAACTGTTGAAGATTTGGCAAGGCGCGATCGCGCAACTGCAAAAAGATTGGATGTAATGCTGAATCGGAAAAGGGAGTCAACTGACATGAGCTTCTCCTTCATTAAGATATTTAAACTTAACGAGATTAATCTCCTAATTTAATTCTTGGATCGACTTGTTGTAAGACTAAATCAGCTAATAAGTTGCCAACAATTAACATCAATGCCCCCATCATTAAACTTGCCATTACCAGATACAAATCTTGGGCTAAAACGGCTTGTAAAATCAGTCGTCCTAATCCTGGCCAATTAAAGAAAAATTCGGCAATAAATGCCCCACTCAATAAACTGGCAAATTCAAATCCCAGGAGGGTAATTAAGGGATTGATGGCATTGCGTAGAGCATGGACATAAATCACTCGGTTTTCTGGTAAGCCTTTGGCGCGGGCGGTTTGCACGTAGTCTTGACGTAAAACGTCTAATAATTCCCCTCGTGTAATCCGTTGTAAACCAGCAAAGCCCGTAATACTCAAAGCAATGGTGGGTAAAATCAAGTGCCAACCAATATCTAGAATTTTGCCTGCTAGGGAAAAGTTACTATGATTAATACTGGTCATTCCGCCAACCGGAAAGAGAGGAGTGGTCGCTTGAGCAATATAAAGGAGGAAAAGGGCAGTAATCAGACTCGGAAAGCCTTGTCCGAGGTAACTAATGACGCGTAAAAACCGATCAAGGGGACGATTTTGCCGAACGGCCCCAATAATGCCTAATGGGATGGCAATGAGCCAAGTAAAGAAAATTGAGGATAGGGTGAGGAGTAAGGTTGCGGGAATGCGTTCTAAAATTAACTCCGATACGGGGCGCGAGTAGACAAAGCTGGTGCCAAAGTCAAAACGGGTAATAATGCCTCCTAACCAATACCAATATTGCAAAAAAACCGGCTGATCTAAACCAAAGCGTTGTTCAAGATCGGCAATGGTTTCTGGAGAAATCTGCGGATTCTGACGTAGCGTGTCGAGATAGTCGCCAGGGGCAAATTGAATAATGGTAAAGCTAAGAACAGAAGCTAGAAATAGGGTCAATAGCGCTTGCAGCGATCGTTTATAGATATACTGGGCTGTATTATTCGTCAGCAGCGCTCCCGTTCTCGAAAAAATGTTGAATGGATTTTTGGAAACTGTTTCACTCATAGTATTTTTGGCTCAATTCCTAGGCTGACTTTGGTGACCAGAATGGCGATTCAGACAACAAACATAAAGATAAATTCTATAAGTTTTGACGATGAGGGATTATGCTTGTTGAGCTTTTAAATGATCAAGAAGATAATGGGCTAACTGTAGCTTACTGCATAAGGGAATTGACTGTTCCAATCCCGCTTTGCCCAGGATGATGCACTGATTTTGATCGCTGCCAAATCCTCCTTCTACTCGATCAATGGGATTGGCAACAATATAATCTAAATTTTTGCGTGCCATTTTCTCCCGCGCTGGCTTGACAAAATTGCCAGTTTGTGCTGCAAAGCCAACTAAAATCTGTTGCGGTTGTTTTTGTGTTCCTAGGGTTGCCGCGATATCAGGCACACTGGCTAACGGCAAACACTCAGGAAGATTGTTTTTCGGGACTTTTTCGGGAGAATAGTGAGCGGGTTTGACATCTGCCACTGCCGCCGAAAGAATTGTGTAATCCGTAGTTGGGAAATGAGCGAGCATTGTTTGATACATCTCATCTGCACTCACCACAGAAATGAGACGGAAATTGGGTGAAGGAATCATTGGCATGTCTGTGTTTCCCCCATGAACGAGGGTGACAGTTGCCCCCCGATCAATGGCGGCTTGCGCGATCGCGCGACCCATTTTTCCCGTAGCCGGATTACCAATAAATCGCACCGGATCCAGATATTCTTGCGTCCCGCCCCCATTAATCAGAACATTCTTGCCCAGAAAATCCCGTTTGCCTTGGCTGTAAAGTAAAGATTGCACTGTGCGCAACAGCTGATCCGGTTCTGCCATGCGTCCGGTGCCAGCGCGATCGCAAGCAAGTAAACCGCCCGTCGGTTCTAAAACATGATACCGTTGCTCCCCTTGCAAGATTTGCCAATTCCGTTGTACTGAGGACTGTTCCCACATTTCCGTATTCATCGCCGGTGCCACTAAAATCGGACACCGAGAGGCAAGAACCGTATTGGTGAGTAAGTTATCAGCAAACCCATAGGCTAACTTCCCTAATGTATTTGCTGTCAAAGGAGCAATCAGAAATAAATCTGCCCATTCCCCCAACTCAATATGTAAAGGACGAGCAGAATTTTGCCAGAAATGGGTGTCTGTATAAGCTTGATGACGACTGAGGGTGCTAACTGTTAAGGGGGTAATAAATTGTTGTGCTGCATCTGTCAGAATCACTCGAATCAAGACTCCCGTCTGATATAAACGAGAAATTAACTGACAGACCTTATAAGCTGCAATCCCGCCGCCAATGCCAATCAGAACATGTTTCCCCGTGGTCATTGCAACTAAGCTTCATCAAATGCTTCCACATCGAGAAGATAGCGATAAGGTTCAACGAGTTCCCAGTTATGAAATGAGATAGCACGTAGTAAATGCCAATCTTGCAACGCTTCAAACGGATTGTTGTAATCATCCTTTTCCAAACGCTCTGCCAACTGGTTGACTTGCTCGGGTGTTAACTCTTGAATTTCTTTCTGGGAAAGACTTAGCGTAGTCATGACAGCCTCCTTTCACAACCCCTCCAGACATCATCCTAACCCATGACCTAGAAAAGGAAAATAATTATTTACTGAAATTATCACACATTTATAATGATACTTAACGAGGATTACTTGCGAGTCAATGATCCCAGAGGATTAATGAGAAGAATATTCTTTGTTAAGAGAACAGTAACAAAGGATAAACCTATCATCCTATGTTTAAACTCTTAAATCGGCAACCTTAAGGTGTTTTTGCAGAACTATTCATTCTCAGGAGATACTGCTAAAATTTGGTTCAATTCAAGTTAATTCTTAAGGAAGGGTCAATATGAAAACAACTTCAAGAAAACCGCTGACACTC
Organism: Cyanobacteria bacterium GSL.Bin1; assembly: GCA_009909085.1. NCBI lineage: Bacteria > Bacillati > Cyanobacteriota > Cyanobacteria bacterium GSL.Bin1. The sequence goes on from JAAANX010000086.1 coordinate 19,221, forward strand.
TCTTTAGCGGTATTAATGCTTTCCACAGGACTCTTAACCACGGCGTGCCAACAAAATCAAACCACCGATAACAATACAACCGAAGATTCCCCAGCAGAGGGTGGCGATGCTGCAGCAGGGCTTAAACTTGGGGGGTTGTTTCCCACCACGGGGGATCTCTCTTCCATTGGTCAAAATATGCCGAAAGCCGCTAATCTTGCTGTTGATACCATTAACGCCTGTGGCGGCGTTAACGAACAACCGGTAGAACTGATTCAAGAAGATACCCAAACCGACCCGAACGCTGGTTCTGCTGCCATGTCCAAACTTGCAGAAGTCGATCAGGTAGCAGGGGTCATTGGTGCTTTTGCCAGTAGTGTGTCGGGAGCAACTATTGACATTGCTGTGAGAAATGAAGTGATGCAAATTTCTCCTGGTAGTACCAGTCCTGTCTTTACTGAACGGGCGACGGCAGGAGATTTTAATGGCTACTGGGCACGAACAGCTCCCCCCGATACCTACCAAGCCCAAGCCCTGGCTCAACTTGCCAGCGATCGGGGTTTTGAACGAGTTTCAACCGTTGTCATTAACAATGACTATGGTGTTGGCTTTGAACAAGAATTTGTCAAATCTTTCAAAGAAATGGGTGGCACCGTTGTCAACGAAGATGATCCAGTGCGGTATGACCCCAAAGCAACTACATTTGATAGTGAAGCAGCTGCCGCATTTGGCAATGATCCGGATGCAGTTTTAGGGGTTCTCTATGCTGAGACGGGTAGTCTTCTCATGCGTGCCGCCTATCAGCAAGGTTTAAGTGAAGGGGTAACGGAACTGCTGACAGACGGGGTTTATTCTCCAGAATTTGTTGATGATGTGGGCCAAACCCCTGAGGGACAATCTATTATCAGTGGAGCTTTAGGAACAGTTCCCGGTGCCAGTGGTACAGCCTTAGACAATTTCCGAGAAAAATGGGAGGCTGACGTTGGAGGAGAAATCACTGCCTTTGTCCCTCATACTTGGGATGCAACGGTCTTAATGATGTTAGCAGCCGAGTTAGCTGATGAAAATACGGGAACTGCGATTAAAGAGAACTTGCGTGCGGTTGCCAATTCTCCAGGTACAGAAGTGTCTGATCCTTGCGAAGCAATGGAATTAATCCGTAATGGAGAAGAAATTAACTATCAAGGGGCGAGCGGTGATATCCAATTTGATGAAAATGGAGATACGGTTGGGAGTTATGATGTTTGGACGGTCCAGGAAGAAGGGGCTTTAGAAGTTATTGATCAGGTCACACCGGCAACTGAAAATTAATGACTTCTGCCAGCACAACTCGCAACGTACCTTCAGCTGAGCTGGTACTGTCAGACATTTCCTTATCCTAAGCTGCCTCTTGCTGCTGCAGGAGGTAGAGCTAGGGGAATCCAAATCTGACGAGGTGTATCCCAAACCCTGCGCCCAAGTTGGTTTAGCTTGGGCGGAATCTAGGGCTTCGGTGTTCAGCGTTATTGTCCAACACTTTGCACATCTTTCTTTAACTATCCACAGCTAAAAAATCGGGAGTTTGAATAATATCCCAGTACAGTAACAGGATCATCACAATGGTATAAATTGTGGAACCGACTAAACCGAGTAAAATATCCCGTTTCAGGTTAGACTGACGCTCTTCAAAGAACAAATCGATCGTTCCCCATTGCATCATCAAAATACCTAAGAGATTGGAGAGCCAGTACCCAATTACAGTCAAAATAAAGAAAGTATCGACAAATATCCAGTTCAAAAGATAGGCAAAGCCATAAGCAATAGGTAAATAAAAAAATAAATCATTCCACCACGAGAGGGGAGATAAAAGATAACCAAAGCTGACGAGAAATGTTCCTTTCGACTTTTTCAGCAAACTCATAATTCTTTCTTTATTTTTGTACCAATCCCTTTGTAACTGAAGAAGTCAGACAATAACTTATACACCTCTCTCAGAAAAGCAAACAGGAACGCTGACAACAGACTTTTATGATTCAATCATTGCTCGGTTGGGTCACAGAAGAATATGTTTGCAAGCACAAAGAAAACTTTATTCCGATTCAAAAACAAACTGTCTAACCGCTTTCTCCAAAATTTGGCGTGGTTAGGGGGGTCGCAAATGCTTAACCGTGTAGTTCGATTGGGAACTACAGCGACGATCGCGCGGTTGCTCTCTCCCACTGATTATGGGCTGGCTGCGGTTGTTCTCACTGCTCATGAGTTTATCAATGTTTTTACTCGCGGTGGTATTGTCACAAAGCTGATTCAAGCCCCCGAATCGGAATTAGAAGCCTGTAATGAGACTGCCTATTGGTTAAATTGGATTCTCTGCGGGTCACTCTTTGTGCTGCAATGTATTGTTGCTTTTCCTGTGAGTGAGTTTTATGGCAACAGCGCAATCGCGCTCCCTTTAATTGTGATGGCGTTCATTTACCTGATGCTGCCCTTTGCCTGTGTTCAAGCTGCCCTCAATATTCGAGAAAACCGCTTGCGAGTGGCAGCAACCGCCGATTCCTTGCAGTTTATCAGTGATTGTGCGTTAACCGTCATCTTTGCCCTTCTTGGGTTTGGCGCTTGGGCGATTGTCCTCCCGAAAGTTTTAGTCGCGCCGATTTGGGTGGTGATTAATCGGGAAAATCATAGTTGGCGACCTTCAGGGAAATTTACCCTGACTAAAACAAGAGAGATCATGCAGTTCGGTCGTCATATTCTGGGTGTGGAATTACTCTCCACGGCTCGTAATCATGCGGATTATCTGCTGATTGGTCGGTTTTTGGGCTTAGAAGCCTTAGGAATTTATTATTTCGCCTTTAATGCGGGTTTAGGCATTAGCTTGAGCTTAATCGGTGCCTTTAATTCTGCTCTTTTCCCCTGGCTTTGTGCGGTAAATCAGGATTTAGAGAAACTCGAAAAACGCTTTTTGCAGGGCTTAAAAACTCTATCCCTCATTGCAGTTCCCATTATTTTATTACAGTGTGTCTCTGCTCCCTTTTATGTTCCCCTTGTCTTTGGAGAAAAGTGGATCGCAGTCGGTGCCTTACCTGTCCTCATTATTATTTGTCTTTCTGCACTCCCACGACCTTTTGCAGAAGCTGCTTCTCAACTCACTCGCGCTTTAGATCAGCCCCGTTTTGATTCTCAGTGGAACATTATCTTCACAGGGATTTTATTAATGGCGCTGTTGATTGGGGTGCAGAGTGGGCTTTTAGGGGTCGCGATCGCGCTTTTAATCGCCCATTTAATCGCAATGCCGATGTTTACCCTCTGGACAACTCGTCATCTCCGTCGCACCAGACTCGCTTCCAAACTACTCTCTGCTCTCTAAATCTTTATTCAAACTTTATCAAATTAAGCGCATGACTAAAATCTCTGTTATTCTTCCGGTTTACAATGTTGAACACTATATTGCTCAAGCCGTTCAATCTGTTCTCAATCAGACTTACAAAAACTTTGAATTACTCATTATTGATGATGAATCGCCCGATCGCAGCATTGAAATTTGTCGCACCTTCCAAGATCCCCGCATCAAAATTATCCATCAAAAAAACCGTGGTTTAGCGGGAGCCAGAAATACTGGAATCCGCCATGCAACCGGAGATTATTTAGCTTTCTTAGATTCTGATGATGCTTGGTTACCTGAAAAACTGGAAAAACATCTTGCTCATCTCGAAGCGAATCCTCAAGTTGGGGTCAGTTTTAGTCGCTCTGGGTTTATGGATGAAACAGGACAACCCACAGGCTATTATCAAATGCCAAAACTAACGGGAATCACCCCTGAATATTTACTTTGTCGTAATCCCATTGGCAATGGTTCCGCGCCGGTAATTCGTCGGGAAGTCATGTCAGAGATTAGTTTTTCCGATGCGGAAGAAGTGCATTATTTCGATGAAACCTTTCGTCAATCAGAAGATATTGAATGCTGGCTGCGGATTGCCATTTTGACGGACTGGGAAATTGAGGGTTTACCGGAAGCCCTGACGCTTTATCGGGTGAATGCAGGGGGGCTTTCTGCTAGCATCTTCAAACAACTTGCATCTTGGGAAAATGTGATCGCTAAAACCCGCACTTATGCCCCAGACTTACTTGCAACTTGGGAAAATATGGCTCGCGCGTATCAACTGCGTTATTTAGCCCGGCGGGCGGTACGTCTTCAAGACGGAAAACTGGCGGTTGAGTTTGTGTATCGCGCCCTGAGAACCCATTGGCAAATTATTTTACTGGAACCGAATCGGACCATCTTGACACTGATAGCAGCTTATTGTCTGTGGTTACTCCCGCAAAACTGGTATCGAAACCTAGAAGCAAGCGCGATCGCGCTAACGGGAACGATGCAACAGCAACGGATCTCTCAGGAAGCAGCCCAGTAAACCATTACTCAATGCATCATCACTAGATCGGGCATTATGTCCGATTTTTTTATTGATGATCGCGCCTGTCTAATTTCCACAATCGTAACAAGTTATACAAATTTAACAGCAACGCCAACATGAACGCAAACGTGAGGCTTCCATACTAGAAATATAGATATAAATCACTTACACCGATAAACCTCACACCATGAAAGTTTTACTAGTTTGTTCCACTGGCGGTCATTTCGAGACCTTAAATGATTTATCCCCCTTCTGGCAACAGCGCGATCGCTGCTGGGTTACTTTCTCTTCTCGTAGCACTGAGACGGCTTTAGCAACAGAGAGAGTTTACCATGCTTACAGTCCCACCAATCGCAACTTAATCAACCTCGTCCGTAACTTTGGGTTAGCGTGGCGCATATTATCTCAAGAACGCCCAAAACTGGTTCTTTCTTCTGGTGCGGGGGTGGCAGTTCCCTTCTTAATCTTGGCAAAACTCTGGGGTTGTCAAACGGCTTTTGTGGAAGCCATTACCCGAGTGGAACAACTGAGTTTATCAGCGCGATTAACCCTTCCCTTCATTGATGCGCTGTATGTTCGTTGGCCCCAACTGCAAAACCGTTATCCGAAAGCAATGCTGATTACTGTTTAATGATTGGAGAGATTGAAAACAATGCTTTTTATTACTGTTGGTACTGAAAAATTTCCTTTTGATCGCCTCGCTCGTTGGATTAACTGTTTAATGACAGAAGGCTTTATTGATGAACCCGTTATTTTTCAATCAGGGAGTTGTCTCTATCAACCCACTGGTGTAGAAGTCAAGCCACTGCTTCGGGAAACTGACTTTCGCAACTATTTGCAAGAAGCCCGTTTAGTGATTACCCATTGCGGAGATGGGACTCTCAGACAGCTCGATCGCGCTACAACCCCGTACATTTTAGTCCCTCGCACTGTCCACTTTGAAGAGCACGTTGATGATCACCAAGTCGAATTAGCCCAAGCCTTAGAATTACTCGGTGTTCCCGTGGCTTGGTCACTAGGAGATTTAGTCCGCTTTATTGCTTCCCCCTGCTGTGTTACGCAGCGCATCTTCTCTCACGCTCCGATTAACCAACTTTGCCACGATTTAGAACAGCACGTTACTCGCGAGTCACTGGCTGGAGAATTAGCCCTTTCTGCACTGACCAGTTATCAGTGACCAGCTTGCCCTGAGCCTGTCGAAGGGTGACCAGTGAACAAACAACGAATAACAAAGAACAAAAATGATGACTCAAACAACTTTCAAACCTAATTTTACAATCACAATTCTCAATCGTTCCGCTTTAATTCAATTACCCAAACATCTCGATCGCGCTTTCATTACAACCTTAAATCAGCAATTACAATCTGTTTTAGCAACCACAAATTCCCTACAATCATTAGTCTTTGACTTTGCGAATGTGACCTTTATTGATAGCCCAGCTATCGGCGGAATTCGACAGATTATTACTTTAGCGAAAAGCCAAGCAATTAATCTGAAATTTTGGAGTCTTTCTCCCGCTATTGAAACCGCAATGACAGCCACAGGGATTATTGACCCTGAGATTTGCCAACCCGAAACCAAAGGGATTCCTGTTCAAAATACTGCTAAGAAGGCGCTTGTTACCCATGCTTCTGTTAATTCTCCGCTGAAACGGATGGTCGATATTGCAGGTGCGCTGGTGGGTTTAAGTATTCTCAGTGTTTTATATTGTCCTCTCGTGATCGCGATTAAATTAGATAGTCCTGGTCCAGTTTTCTTCAGTCAAACTCGTCACGGTTTACGGGGAGAAAAGTTTCGTGTCTGGAAGTTTCGTTCTATGGTTTCTAATGCCGAACAACTGAAACATCAAGTCGAAAATGAAATTGAAGGGGCATTTTTCAAAAATAAAAACGATCCGCGCATTACTAGCGTTGGTGCATTTCTCAGACGCTCTAGTTTAGATGAATTTCCCCAGTTTTGGAATGTTTTGAAAGGAGAAATGAGTTTAGTGGGAACCCGTCCGCCGACTGTTGATGAAGTAGAACAATATCAAGTTAATCACTGGCGCAGATTAGATGTCAAACCTGGAATTACCGGTGAATGGCAAGTGAATGGTCGCTCTGAAATTCTCGATTTTGAAGACGTGGTTCGTCTCGATTTACACTATCAAGAAAAGTGGAGCATTTGGCATGATTTCAAACTAATTTTACAAACAGTAGGACGAGTGGTGAGTAAAAATAGTGGGGCGTGCTAGAACTATCTCGAAAACCACAATCAGAAAAAAACAGAGCATGAAAACCGATGATATTTTCTATCAAATTTTTCAGCGATCGCCCTCTCTAGCGTTTGAATTAAAATTTAGTTGTATGTCCTTTGTCCTTCGTCCTTAGTTTCTATAGCCAATGACTAATGACTAATGACTAATGACTAAGAGTAATCCAAGAAAATGATCATCCAGTAGCTATAGGCTGCTTAGGGAAATTTCAAGACATTATGGATGGTTTATTTGTTGCAGCACTCTAAATGGTTGCTCTTTTTACGCCATCGGGTACTAGGAACCTCAGCAACAAAACTCACCAACTTCCCCAGAATATAGCCAAACTTAGCGTTTTCTTTGGTCAAGATTAGAAGAGGTTGTTATACTCATTTTGATTAATTCCGAACCAGATTAAAGTTAGACAGTTGACTAAATGATTCGGCTCGTTCTTTAAATTCGTTGCTAATTGTGCCGCAAACTAATTCGCAGAGTTCAAAAATCATCGGATCTTTAATCCGATAGTAAGCACTAACGCCTTGTTGTTCTCGCTTGAGAATTCCCGCTTGCGTTAAGACTTTTAAATGTTTAGAAAGGTTGGCTTGTCCTAAACCGGTGGCTTCTGCCAGTTGTTTCCCATTCATGGGTTTTTCTCTTAAACAATTGAGGATGTGAAGGCGACTCACTTCTGATAACACCTTAAAGTAATCGGCAACTAAGCCAAGGGTTTCAGGAGAGGTTTGATCTAACTGGGGCATAACAGTAAAGTAATAATACTCAAAAAGGACTTAAATCTTAATATTAGTTTTATTGTATCTTAATTTTTTTAACTATGCAGTCATGTTGACATAAAGTATAGTGTAAAACATTTCTTACCCGTGTGATTGAAGCGGGGAAGCAAGCCGGCAATTGCCTCAACCTGATTACCCTAGAAGTATCACGAGTCTTGCGGATAATGTTGGGCGAGATACTGCTGTGCTTCGGCTTTCGTTTGGATAACACCATCAAGGGTCGCGTTTAAAAGGCTTTCTAAAATTTCCCGATATTGGGGTCCTGGCTTGTAACCTAAGGCTTTAAGGTCATTGCCATCTAATGGTGCTTTCAGTTGTGACCAATCCGTGAGATATTGCCAGATTCGTCTTCTGACCTTACGAGAAGTTTGAACAGCAGTTAAGACCAGTGTCGGTAACTTATACTGATGTAATACTTTTACCAGGGTTTGGGGACGATATCCCTCTTGAAAAAGCGTATTTTTAATCGGAATTTCAAGCGTACTTAAAGGTTGCTGCAGTAGATTCGCACGTTGCTGTTGTAACGTTTTGTACAGAGGAAGCGCTTCTGCCGGTGAGATATCTTCCGATAAATGGGTGGTAATGTTTGCTTTTGCAGTTTCCAGTTCTTTGAGGCGCTTAATACTATCACTAGGGAGTTCAAGTTGTGTCGCAACGGAAACTCGTTCTTCTGTAGCGGGTAAATAAGCAAGAATCACTTCTAATCGCATTTGCCAATGCGTTAGTGTATGGTCTGGATCAAAGCGTTTTAAACACCGTCCCAAAAATTGCACTTGCCACCACAACTGTTCATCTAACTCTAACTGGGGATGTAGACAACGCAGGGCGGTTAAATCGGATAATAACTGCAGGGCCGGTCGCCAGTAAGGGGATTCTAGAATATATTTGAGTTCTGCTTTCAGGCGGGTTTGGAGGGCAGGGGCTTTGCCATTTTCGGTCCGAGAGCGATCATACGCCCCACTGGCGATCGCGTAACGAATATATTGTTCGGTTTGCGGTTCAATTTCAAAGCCCAGACGCACCGCAAACTTGACAGCACGATAAATCCGAGTCGGATCTTCAATAAAGCTATTGGCGTGGAGAACCCGGACTAAGCGCGATCGCAGATCAATCAAGCCGCCAAAGAAGTCCAACAGTTCCCCACTTTTCGGTGGCGTTAACCGAATCGCTAAGGCATTAATGGTAAAATCGCGGCGATATAAGTCTTGACGGATGGAACTGGCTTCAACTTCTGGATTCGCTGCCGGATAAGGATAAAATTCCGTTCTCGCCGTGGCAATATCCACCCACAGGGAATCTAATTCAGGATGATTATGCCACAGTAACGCTGCGGTTTGAAACTCCCCATGCACTTCTAACCGAACAGGGGGATAATCATTTTGCAGCGCCTTGGCTAATTCCACACCTGCCCCCACATCCGCAGCGCGATGAAAGCCATCCACCACTAAATCTATATCTTGCAAAAATAGCGGGGCGTTCGATTCCGTCGTCTGAGGCGGACTCGCCAGGAGAATATCCCGCACTGCCCCACCAACAATATAAAGATGCCAACCGCGCTTTTCTGCTGCTTCCGCTGCATTAGAAAGCAAATTCCAGAGGGCGGGTTGCAGACGATGCTTGAAATTAGGGAGTAAACAAGCGGAAATTAAAGATTTCTGGTCTTGATCGGAGTTATCAATCCCCCGTTCTTGATGGAGTTGCCGCAGGACATCGGTGCGGGTGACAATCCCGAGGAGTTGATTGTCTTTTAAAACCGGCAATCGTCCCACATCATAGGTGACCATGAGGTCTTCAATGTCTGGTAGCAGCGTATCCGGCGCGATCGTTTTCAGGTTACGAGTCATATAGCCGGTGACCGGGGCATGACCAAACCCATGATGGAGGGCAAGATCAAGATCGCGACGGGAAATAATACCGACCAATTGGTCCTTTTCATTCACTACCGATAACCCCGAATGTCCGTAACGAAGCAGAATGCGCTGGGCTTCAGCGATGGTGGTATTGGGGCGAATGGTACGCACCGGAGACGACATGAGTTCCTGGGCGGTGGGCGGATGCGGGATTTGCCCTTTGATCTGTGCAATCAGTTCCTGCAGCGTTGCTTCGGGATCAGCGGTTTTTAAGTTAGCAGAAGCCGCTTGACTATGCCCGCCGCCGCCAAATGGGGCGAGAATTTGATTTAAATTCACTTTCGGGAGGCGCGATCGCGCAATTAAACTTCCTCGCGGTTCATTCCCATGAGCATAAGCGTGTAGCAGTAACAAGGCATCGGCTTCAATCACATCAATTAGTCGTTCTGCGACGCTGGATAATCCCGGAACAAACTGCTCACTTTCGAGATGTACCCAAGCTAAGGTATAGCCTTGCACGGTTTCCATTTGCACCTGGTCTAAGGCTTCCGATAAAAACTGTTGCAACTGGGGGGAAAGACTCGGTTCCACATAATCGGCAATGACATTGATATTTGCCCCCACTGCCATTAACCAAGCCAAGGCTTCGGCATCACGGGGAGTCGTTTGGGGAAATGTAAGAGAACCCGTATCGCTATGAATTCCCAATGCCATCACGGTCGCTTCAATGGTAGTGAGGGATATACCCGCTTTTCTTAAGGCTTCGACAATCAGGGTTGTCGTTGCACCAACGTCATCAATGTGCGTCATCGTGGCAGGAATATCCCCTTGGAACGCATGGTGATCATAGAGGATGACATTTTTCAGTTGCGGCAGATCGAACCAACTTTGGGCTTTGCCAACGCGATCGCGCTGCTGGGTATCCACCACAATTAATGTCTCAATTTCTTCCGGGTGAACACTACGTCGTTCGATAACTGCTAATTCATCCCGATGTAAGGCTAAAAAAGATTGGACTCCCGGATGCGCCCCACCCGTTAACACCAGTTTTGCCCCCGCATAAAGACGAGTCAATCCCACCGCTGCGCCAAGAGCGTCAAAATCAGCAGTTTGGTGGCATAAAATTAAAGTAAGCATGAATGAATTAAGAGTTCCGCAAGGGATATATTTAGTGTAAACAGTTTCTCTTCTCTATTCAGTTAACAAAACCGAGTCTCAAAATTAAAAATGTACCCAATTTTAATTTTCTTGGATTTTGAGCAACCAAATTGGATTGGCTTACTATTATTTAATTGGTGAGGGAGAACGTCCATCAAAAACTCAATATTGCACCTGGTATTTTGGAGAAGATATTGAGGTTAATCTTCAATCTTTATCGAAGTTGATGAAAATAGCTAACAGAATTAGCTTGTGCTACTCAGAAATATCAGAGGAGCATGAGAAGCCAAGCCAAATCTTCTCCAACCGAATTAAAGCCCAAAGTTTCCTTAACCGTTGGGTCAAATGGGTGGATTCCAGATAGCCGGTTTGGATTGAGACGGGGTTAGGTTTTCGGGATTCGGGGATAGGGGTCAAGAAGGTTTTAGGGGATAGGGAATCGGGGTTAGGGATTCAGTAACTCCAAGGATCCCTAACACCCAACCCCCTTCCCCAACCCCGCTTTAGTCTTCATCTAAGGGAATACCAAACAAGACTTTGCCTTTCCCAAAGTAGCGACCAAATTGTAATTCATAGACCTCATCCTCATCTTGTGTTTCCACTTTCAAATCAGAACGAGGATATCCGACACAAAGAAGGTTATATCCCTCTTCTTGTAGCTGGGTGGATAAGCCCATTGCTTCTGGATGATCAATTTCTCCTGCGAGGCGTCGCACCGCACAAGTCGTGCAAGCCCCATTCCGACAGGAAAAGGGGAGCGTAATCCCCTGTTCTTCCAGACTTTTGAGAATATATTGATCATCCGGAATCATCGCTGTTTGTTCGATTCCGTTTTGACGATCATGAATGTAAATCGTGTAATAGCGTGTCATCAGAAATTTTTTCAGAAATTGGGGCACAAATGTGCAAAACGTAGAACCTTTATTGTACAATTGTAAATCGCGGTACAAACCGGGAGAGGTGGCCGAGTGGTTTAAGGCGCAGCACTGGAAATGCTGTATAGGGGCAACTCTATCGAGGGTTCGAATCCCTCCCTCTCCGCTTTTAAGCTTGAGTGCGGATGTGATTTAACGATAGATTGATTGTCCTTCTCCCGGAAAAATAGAGAGTTCACTCGGACTAATTTCTTCACCGGAAGTTACCTCAATCTCTCCATTCCAGTCTTCAATCGATAAAAGCTTGCCGTCTTCGCTTTCATAATCAAAGTAATGACATTGTTCTGCTTGCCGATTTAAGACAGACCCTTCTCGTTTCATCTTAGCGACACCAGAGTCAATACAGCGATAGGTCTTCCCTTCAAAGGTCAAGGGATTAGGCGGATTACGGGGGATATCTAAGTTACGGGTGGGTTGTAACCAACTCAATTCAATGCGATCATCCTCTTCCACAGATAACCAACGGATATCTTGTTGATCCTGTAATAAATATTCGAGCCAGGTAAAGCCATCTTCCTCGTAAATCAGTTTTCCTTCGACCACCCAGTCTCGTCCAAAGTATTCCACAATATCTCCGAGTTGGAGGTTAAAAATTGTGCGATGTTCGGGGGCATGATTTTCGGTTGTATCCGTCTGAGGAGACTGGTTACGTTGACGTAAAAAGAGGTAGATTCCCAGGACAATCAGAAGAATAATAACGAGTAAAGTGAGAACAAACATAATCTTTTTCTGTTACTACACTCACTAATATAAAACCCAGCGCCGATCGCGCTCATAATTGACAATTACCGGATGGGCCAAAGTATTCACTTCCACCTCCGCCAGCATTAGATCTTTGGGCAGGACAAATAAACTGGATAACACAGTTGGAGAAAGAAAACGAGTGTTAATAGGAATTTGGTTAACGTTTTCCGGCTGAAACGGGGTTTTTGTCGCTAAAACAAACCCCCAAGGGCCAAAACTGGGAACATTTACCGTATAAGGATGAACTTCAAATGCAGTTGCTTGCAGGGTAGTCGCAATACAAGAAAAAGCTTTTGGTGCAAAAAACGGGCTACTGCCTTGGGTGACGAAAACTCCTGTAGCAGAGAGATGCGCTTGTAATTGCCGATAAAACCCGAGAGAATAGAGTTTAGCTAAAACGTTACGGTCTGGATCGGGAAAATCAGCAATAATCACATCAAATGTGCTATCAATTTGAGAAATTAACTGAAACGCATCCCCATAGCGTACCTTCACTCTCGCATCAGTCAACGCTTTTTGATTGGCTTGTACTAAGGCAGGATAGGTTTTTGCCCATTCCACAACTTTCGGATCCAGTTCAATCAACGTGACCGTTTTCACGCTATCCCATTTCAAAATTTCCCGTAACGCTAAGCCATCGCCAGCGCCTAACAGTAAAACATTTTTCGGTTCCGCAACTGCACTCAGCGCCGGATGAACGAGCGCCTCATGATATCGATACTCATCACTAGTTGAAAACTGCAAATCCCCATCGAGAAACAAGCGAACATCACTCCCCCGTCGGGTTAAAACTAACCGTTGATAGCTTGACTGTGCTTGTTGAACAATCGGTGCGCCGTAGAGGTTTTCCTCTAACCGTTGACTAAAAGGAACCACTATCACGGCAAACAGAGTTAATAAAAGCGCGAGCGTCAGACCCAATAGTCGCCATTGGCGTAACTGGGGAAAGGCACGTCCTAATAAGAAGACCATGACGGCGGGGAAAATCCCCAAAATTGCAGCTGCTGGGAACATTCCCACTAAAGGTAACAAGATCACAGGAAACGCTAACGCCCCCACTAATGCCCCAAAGTAATCCATTGCTAACACCCCGGCCAGGGCATCTTTTACTCCTTCTTCAGCTTCCACCATCCGCGTTAACAGTGGAATTTCTAACCCAGCTAAAGTGCCTAAAATGAGAGTGACAAGGGCTAATCCTAGCCAAATTTCTCCGCCAACAATAAACAGAATAAATAAGCTGAGGGGTAATACGGCATTAAGGGGGGCAATCAGTAGTTCTACTGTCATAAACGTGGTTAACAGGGTGTCTCCCTTGTTGCCAATAAAGCGACTGAGATAAGATCCCACACCCATCGCAGCCAGAAATCCCCCGAGGGCAATACCGTAAGAGAGGGCCTCATTCCCAACCAAGTAACTGGCTAAAGTCCCTAAAAGCAGTTCGCTGGCTAAGCCACTAGCCGAAGAAATGGCAGCAGACAAAAGGAGAAGATTCTGTTGTTGAGGCGTCATATTTAGGGGAAGTTTAGATGCAAATGGATCAATGTTTGCTACCAGTTGATTCGGAGGAGAGAGAAACCAGTAACAAATGAATGAATGACTAATGCCACAATTTTATTTGACTCAAATTATAGGACGAGACTGGCACTCAATCCAAAATTGGGGACGGAATTTCTCTGTGCTGCGTTCCTAAACTTCCTTCATTTTTCCGACTCAGTAATGAGCTGCTGTACTTTTTCAATTACTGTTTCCAGATGGAGGGGTTTAGCAATATAGTCATCTGCCCCTGCTTCTAAACACCGATCGCGATCGCCAGGCATCGCCATCGCGGTAATGGCAATTACAGGAATCTCTTGCCAGTGGGGAGTGGTTCGCAGTTGCTGCAACAGTTCAAAGCCATCCACTTCTGGCAGTTGAATATCCAATAAGATCAAATGGGGCAGTAGTTCGCGCGATCGCAATTCTGCAGCAATCAGTTGCTGCATCGTTCGCCCGTCATAAATGACTTCTACCGCATATCCTTCTAATTCCAACACCTGACAAATTAAGGCTTGATTAAATGGTTGATCTTCAACGACTAAAATCCGTGGACTATTGGTGGGATCGGGCTGGTCTTGACCGAAGTGACGATTAAGGTCATCTGGTGTTTCCTCTTCTCCCACCGCCGGTGATAAGTCTGGTTTTTCTGTTCGTAACTCGGTTAAGGGTAGCCAAACCCGAAAACAACTGCCCTGATTTTCCTCAGACTCCACAGAAACGGTTCCCCCATGCAACTCGGCGAGACGTTTGGTCAGCGCTAGACCTAACCCCGTCCCTTCATGGCGACGAGTGAGGGAAGAATCCACTTGTTGAAACGGGCGGAACAATAATCCTTGCTTTTCCTTGGGAATCCCAATGCCTGTGTCAGAAACTTCTAGACATAAGTAAGGGGTACTGTCATTGACCGGACTGCGATCAGGACGAATTTCTTGTAACAATTGATGTCCATAGCGTAAATTGCCACTGAGTTTGACTTTCCCTTCTTCAGGGGTGAATTTAATGGCATTCGAGAGCAAATTAATTAAAATCTGTCGTACTCGTCGCTCATCTAGCTGCACTTGTTCAACTTGATAATCCAATTCCAGTGACAACGCAATCCGTTTTTTGTCGGCGCGGGGTTGGACCATCCGCATACACTGGCTACATAAACTATGGATGACGACTGGCTTTAATTCTAATTCGGTTTTTCCAGCCTCAATTTTGGACAGATCGAGAATATCGTTAATTAACTGGAGTAAGTGTTCACCGCTGCGTTTAATGGCTTTCACTTGCTTGAGTTGGTTATCACTCAACGGTTCTTTCCGTTGTCGTTCCAGGAGATCGGCAAAACCTAAAATACTATTAAGCGGTGTGCGTAGTTCATGAGACATTGAAGCCAAGAATTCTGACTTCATCTGTGAGGCTTGGGCTAAATCTTCATTCGCTTGACGGAGATTTTGCTGGACTTGTGCTCGTTCAATGGCAACCCCTAAAGCCCGACACGCAGCTAACACCATATCTTCTTGTAGCTGATTTTGCAGGGGATTTTCTGAGCGCGATTCTAAAGTTAAAACCCCAATAATATCACCACTATGTCCGGGAATGGGGAAAATTCCCAGTTGCCCAATCCCAGGATGACGAAAGGCAGCAACAGCTTGGGGATGATTGGCATAATTTTCAACAAATAAGGGTTTCCCTGTTTCCACAACTTGCCACAGTAGTCCTTGTCCGTAAGGAATTCCTGCTTCCATTTGTGCTTCCATATCTGGAATGGACTCACCATAAGTGGCAATAAATTGAGAAGTCATTTCATTAACCAGTAGCCCAGCTTGACGCTCATCGCCGTCACCTGTAATGACTTTGACATCACCAAAGGCAGCATTAGTGGTTTCAATCAGATAAGAGAGAGCAAATTGACCAATTTCTTCAATATCGGTAGCAGGTTGGAGACGTTCGGTTAATCCTAACAGAAAAGTGAGTCGTCTGAGTTCCCGATTCAGGAGATCCTGGGAGTCATCCGTTCCCCGGAATTCAATTCCGGGGCTTGCGGATGACCGTTGGTCGAAATTATTTGTCAGTTGCCGAATGTTAAGTATGTACCCGCCGCTGGGAGTCGCTGTCACCAGAATCTGCAAGTTTTCTCCTGAACCGAGCTCGATCGCGCAAGGGGTTGGATTGGAGTCGGCATTTTGGATCAGATCTGCAAGCATTTGGTGCTGTCTCGCTGGCCAATTGCTTTTCCTGGCCATGGCATCTAAAATGTTCCTGCCAGAAGGATTTTGTGCCAGCCAGTCGGGGGACAATTCACTCAAGTCTAAAAACACTTGGTTATAGTTAATCAGCTGATCGCTGCTGTCAAAGAGCGCGATCGCGCGATCAACTTGATTAAGAATTAAGGCTTGTTGCTCCTGTAATTGCTTTAACTCGGACTCCAGCGATTCTGATGACATTCCCAAACTTAGATCAATCAACTAAATTTTATTGAAGGGCAATTCTTAAATCTTATCAGGGCGTGTTTTTCTCTGTCTTAAGCCTAGAGAAAGAATCTTGTCTTGATCTTCACTAGTTCTTGCAAAATTTTCTCTTTTTTGTCATCCTAGAATTAATGAATTGAGAATGATTTGCAGCGTTGAGTTGGGAGAAATGACGTGAAAGCAAGCAAAAAACAAGTTACGACCTTTGTTCTCGAAGGTCGTTTTCTAGAAGCCTTGGGTAAATCGCCTTTGAAACCAAAATATATTCGCATTGCTACAGCAGCAGGGGAACAACTCCTGAAACTCAGTAAGGAAGCACGTCCTTTACTTGCTGAAACACAGTTACCGGTCGGGAGTTGGATTACCGTCTCCGGACAAGAGACTTACAAGCCAAAAAAGGGAAAACGGAAACGAAAAATTGATCAGATTGAACCCCAACAACCGAGTGCAACCACTCCTCCTTCTCCTCAGCCGACAGTAGCGAAAAAAGAGGGAAAAGAGAAAAAAGATAATATTCTGGTCTGTCAAAAATCTTCTTGCTGTAAACGGGGCGGAAAAGCGGTTTATCAAGCTGCTATGGAAGCCGTGGAAAAACACGAACTCTGTGATCGGGTTAAAGTTAAAGCAACTGGTTGTATGGGAAAATGCAAAAAAGGTCCCTGTTTAGTGATGCAAGCTGATAAATCTCGTCATCTGGGTCTTAAGCCAGAACAAGTGCCAGAATTAATTGCTCAACAATATGGTGCTTTAGTCTCTTAGTTGACATGGGTAAAAAAATTCCCCCAACCGCCACTCACTTCAAGTAGGTCGTTAGGGGAACTTTTTTTGTCGCTTGAGTTAGGACTTTTGGGAGTTATTCCCAATGACTTGTCCTTTTAAGTCATTAAACTCAGAAATTAATTCCTCACGGGTAGAAGCTCGTAACAGGTAGCGATAGATAAACCAGCCCGTATAGCCCAGTCCAACTAACTCAAAAATGGGAGACAATAAGGGGATCCCATTGATAGCGCCGAGAACAGCAAAGGTCACTTTTACGGTAATAAACGCAGCAACGAAGAGTAAAATAACAAGGAGAGGCTGCTGATAGTCGGCAAAAAACTGTCCAAGATAGCTGGGAAGTTTAGAAATGACATCAACCACGGGTTGTACTTGCTGTTGCCACTGGGGTTGGCTGCTAGCAGGAGCAAGTTCTCCACCCGCTTCAGTACTAATTTCTTGTTGGGCTTGTTTTTCTTTGTTTTCGGTTGTTGATTCCATGATTTAACAATTCCTTGTTTTTTAGACCAAACATCTAATCGCGAATTGAGACAATCGGCGAGATATGATTGTCTTGCTTTTGCTGATCTTATCAGAAAAATAACGAACCACTAAATTTTAGAAATAATCCTGAATTCAATGGTTCTCAGCCTAATTCTTACCCAAAGAGACCAGACGTTTAAAGCTTGCTCGAAAGCAAAATTATTGCCATTGTTGTGAAGTTTTGTAAACCGAATTGAGGCTGCTTCCTATGCCATTTTACTGTCAATTTTCCAAAATTGACGAATGTTAGTAATAACTTCAGGGGCAATGCGGAGATCAGCATGGGAAACACCAGAAACACAAATACATTGTGCGTATTGGAATTGCGTCGAACGAACAGAAATGGTGCCATCTGTTCCCAAAAAATAATTGCTGGCAATACTTAAAGTTGGAATTTTTTGGGCAATGGTTTCAGCCAAGTTTTTACGATTAGCAGCCAGTTCTTTGGCAACCCCAATTCCTAATCGAAACGGATCAATGATTCGCGCGAGTTCTGCCCCTTGAATGGGAGAAGCAATGAGGACTAAACTTTCGACTCTTTCCCACCAATGGGGATTTTGATTTAAAATTTCTAACCAAATTAAGCCCCCCATCGAATGGCCGATAATTCTAAGGGGGACCTTGGGGAAATTTTTGAGATAATCGTGCGCGATCGCGCTAACTTTTGCAATTAAAGGACGCATCCGCCACCAGGTCCGATAAAAACCCAAATTCGGCGTAATCACGACAGTATTTGCTAACTGTAAACGATTCGCTAAAGTGCGCATTGTCACTGAAGTATCCGCCCAGCCATGTTGGGCAAACAGAAGATAATCAGGGGTTTGGAACATATTTTGATGCGGAATTGAATTGCTTGAATCTGTTTTTTTAGGGGGGTTGGAAAAAAGTTTTTCCTTTGAGGGTTGACCTTCTTTGTGTCCAACTCAAGACGATAAAATATAAGCCTAGACTAGAGTTAATTTTAGAGGAAAAAGTGATGAGAGCGATCGCGATGACAACCAATGGGACACCAACGGTTTTGCAACCCCAAGATGTCATCAGTCCCCACATTGATGCTCCCCAAGAAATGTTAATTCGTCTGCGCGCTGCTGGCATTAATCCCATTGATACAAAATTACGGCGTCGGGGAACCTTCTATCCAGAACAACTACCCGCAATTCTCGGTTGTGATGGCGCTGGCATTGTGGAAGCTGTGGGCAGTGGGGTGACTCGTTTTCAAGTTGGTGATGAAGTCTATTTTTGTCACGGTGGACTCGGCAAAAAAGGCACGGGGAATTATGCCGAGTATACAGTTGTGGATGAACGGTTTGTGGCGGCAAAACCGAAATCGCTCTCTTTTGCTGAGTCGGCGGCTGCGCCGTTAGTGTTAATTACCGCTTGGGAAGCGTTGTATGATCGCGGACGGTTAGAAGCAGGAAGACGAGTGCTCGTTCATGGGGGTGCTGGGGGCGTTGGTCATGTGGCGATTCAACTCGCTAAATTAAAAGGGGCAGAGGTATGTACGACGGTAAGTTCTTCGGAAAAATCAGAATTTGTCAAAAATTTAGGCGCCCACCCCATTAATTATAAGGCAACAGATTTTGTAGAAGCCGTCAATGAGTGGACCAATGGCGAAGGAGTAGAACTCGCTTTTGATACCGTAGGCGGAGAGAACTTAGAGAAAACGTTTCCTGCGGTGCAACTTTACGGAGATGTCGTGACGATTTTAAGCCCCAGTGAAAGTACCAATTGGAAAGAAGCGCGATCGCGCAATCTTCGCATTGGCTTAGAATTAATGTTAACCCCGCAACTGACCCATAACCTAGATGCCCAACTGGCACAAACAAAAATCCTCGAACAATGTTCACGCTTAATCGATCAAGGGGGACTAAAGGTTCACCTCAACCAAACGTTTCCCCTCGAAAAAGCAGCAGAAGCCCATAAAACCCTAGAAGCGGGTAGCATGATCGGAAAATTAGCGCTGGTGATGGATTAAGCGTTTAGTCATTGATCATTAGTCATTAGTCATTGGTCATTGGTCATTAGTTATTAATTCTTTGTGAGTTTCTAGTCACTGTTTATTATTATCAAACTCATTATTCATTATGATCATGAATCAAACCTTAATCCCAGCAGAGACTTATACGGTTTTACAGGGGGTGCGCTGGGAAACCTACCAAGCCTTGTTGCAAGACTTAGCAGCTACCTCTGGAAAGCGCTTAAGCTATGACCAAGGGACTTTAGAAATCATGACTCCTTTACCGGAACATGAAGTAAACAAGCGACTTTTGGGACGAATGGTAGAAACAACAACCGAAGTGTTGGGGTTAGAAATTTATAGTTTGGGGTCTGTTACGTGGAGTCGCGAAGACTTAAAAAAAGGAATTGAACCGGATGAATGCTACTATATCAATCCAGAAAAGAATATACAGGGAAAACTAAAATTTGATCTCAGTATCGACCCACCGCCAGACTTAGCGATTGCAATCGATATTACAAGTAGTTCTTTGAATCGCCTCGATATTTATGCTGCGATTGGAGTGAAAGAAATATGGCGATTTGATGGAAATAATCTCTTAATTTATGTACTTGCAAGCGGAGTTTATCAAGTACGAGAACAATCTCAAGTTTTATCAGTTTTGAGAACGAATCAACTTTTACATTTTCTCAACAAACGTGGTCAAGTGGGAGAAAATGCATTGCTAAAAGAGTTTCGAGAATGCTTACAACATCAGACATAAATCGATCAGCTTCTTCGATTATCACCTATAGTCCTGCCCATACACTGGTTCCAACCTATGAATGTTTTAATCGCTGTTCTTACTGTAATTTTCGGACTGATCCCGGCAAAGATGCGTGGTTAACGCTAGACGCAGCCCGAGAACGTCTCGTTTCACTGCAAGGAAAAGGAATTTGGGAAATTTTGATTCTCGCCGGAGAAGTTCACCCGCAATCTCCCCGACGCAAAGACTGGTTTCACCATATTTTTCAATTGTGTGAGCTTGCTTTGGAATTAGGCTTTCTCCCGCATACGAATGTGGGACCCCTGAGTTATTCGGAAATGGAACAACTGAAAACGGTCAATGTTTCCATGGGGTTGATGTTAGAACAACTCACGCCCAAGCTATTGGAAACCGTTCATAAACATGCCCCCAGTAAACAACCTGAGGTGCGCTTACAACAGTTAGCGTATGCTGGAGAATTAAAGATTCCCTTTACCACCGGACTTTTATTAGGCATTGGAGAAACTGAAGCCGATTGGTGGGAGAGTTTGGGCGCGATCGCGCAATGCCATCAAAAATGGGAGCATATCCAAGAAGTGATTTTGCAACCCCATCGTTTAGGCACTCAGCAAAGCTGGCAAAAAGATCACTTTAACTTAGAAGAATTTCCGAAACTGATTGCAAAAGCCCGTGAAATTTTACCAGCAGAAATTGGCCTTCAAATTCCGCCCAATTTAATCTCTGATTCCCAGTTTTTACTCGATTGTATTCAAGCAGGTGTCACGGACTTGGGAGGAATTGGTGTGATTGATGAAGTGAATCCTGACTATCCTCACCTCCATCCCGACTCCCTACAGGCTATTTTAGGAAACAAAGGATGGCAACTCCAACCAAGACTTCCTGTTTATCCTCGGTATTATTCTTGGCTTTCTCTAAACTTGCAATCTGTCATCAACAAATATATGAATTCATCAGGATAGGTCGGGTGGAAATCTTCCTGATCCGGAAGTTCGTTACCGGGAATACAAGAGGAAGCTGATACAAGTCTTGAGATCACAAAACGTTAGAATTAGACTAAAATAGATAAGTTTTTTGTGAATTTATTTTTTAGTGTGCTTATGTTCTTCAGCGAACTGACACCAATTTTAAAAGAGCTAACCCAACAACCGATTACATTTACAGGGGGATTAGTTTCTGGGATATTACGCCTCAACCCCAATCAGGATCCCCTCAAAAGCTGGTTATCTCAGCAAGGAAAAACTTCATCTGAGTCCACCACCAATGGTCAAGGGCATCATCCTCCTCAGACAATTGATATTGAATAGTCAGAAAAGTGTTGGCAAAAAAAGTAATGAGCTGATTGTTGAGTAAGGAAGTAATCAGCAGAATTTGTCCCGATCAATCAATGCTGGTGGAAAATTAATCAACAATTTACACACACGCTCAATTGAAACGATTATGATTAGATTAAGTTGCTATTATTCAACAACTTGCCACGGTTAAGACCCTTTTCCCTGTCATTAGCGAAGGCAATGATTAAAATATTCTCAGGAGTTTCAATCAATGAGCTTCTATCTCAATGGCACGCTCAACATCGCCCTTGCTCAAAGTGTTGAGTTTTAGAGGGCTGCATCAGGGATTTGGACTGGTGCAAAGTGGATGATGAATGTGCTAAAAGAGTTAAACAGTGGCGATCAATGCAGTTATTAAAAATATGAAGCAACTCAACATGAAGGACAGATTTGGATGCTCTCTTATCTAATAGAAAAAATTGCTTCTGAGGTCAACACTTTTATCAATCCGACTCATCATCAAGAGTTGGGCAGCACTCATCGGAGTTGTTGTCATTTTGGTAAGAAAGGCTACAATCATGGCTAGACGTTTCCAGTTCAAGTCTCTCCCGCCGTGTGGACAAGCATGAATTAACCTCTAAGAGGGAAGGAGCAGGAAAAGTCACGATAAAATCTCAATTTAAAAAATGATTGATCATCATTTTCAGATGAAAACAGCAAGGAGTAAGAGGAAAACGGCATGATGCAGGTACACGCACTAACCAGCCAGCAGCAAAAAAGTGAATTAGAACGCTTAATTGAAGAACAAAGTCATGAAGCAGCGCAAGGAAATACCATTCCCCTCGAAGTGGAACCGGCAGATGCCGACTTAGAAAAAGAAGCGTTGCTCGAAGCGGAAGGATCAGAAGAAACGCCAACGAAAGCGGTTACTGCAACCAAAGAAGACAATAATAAAGAAGACAATAAAAAGAAATCTTATACAGAAGATTCAATCCGTCTTTACCTGCAAGAAATTGGTCGCATTCGCTTGCTGCGGGCTGATGAAGAAATTGAGTTAGCGCGAAAAATTGCCGATCTATTAGAGTTAGAACGTAAACGCACTGAGTTAGAAGCGACCATCGGCTGTGAACCCACCGATGAAGAGTGGGCGCAAGAGGTGGATATGCCGTTGCCTAAGTTTCGCCGTCGCTTATTGCTGGGGCGTCGAGCGAAAGAAAAGATGGTGCAGTCAAATCTGCGGTTAGTGGTCTCTATTGCGAAGAAGTACATGAATCGAGGGCTATCGTTTCAGGATTTGATTCAGGAAGGTTCATTAGGATTGATTCGGGCAGCAGAAAAATTTGATCATGAAAAAGGCTATAAGTTTTCCACCTACGCCACGTGGTGGATTCGGCAAGCGATTACCCGCGCGATCGCGGATCAATCCCGCACCATTCGCCTCCCGGTTCACTTATATGAAACCATTTCTCGCATTAAAAAAACCACAAAACTGCTTTCCCAAGAATTAGGGCGCAAACCGACTGAAGAAGAAATCGCAGAACGGATGGAAATGACCATTGAAAAACTGCGGTTTATCGCTAAATCGGCTCAACTTCCGATTTCTCTCGAAACGCCCATCGGTAAAGAAGAAGATTCTCGCCTCGGAGATTTTATTGAGGCAGATGGAGAAACACCAGAAGATGAAGTCTCTAAAAGTTTACTGCGGGAAGATTTAGAGGATGTCCTCGATACCCTTAGCCCTCGCGAACGGGATGTGCTTCGCTTACGCTACGGGTTAGAGGATGGACGCATGAAAACCCTTGAAGAAATCGGACAAATCTTTAACGTGACTCGGGAACGAATTCGACAAATTGAGGCAAAGGCTTTGAGAAAGTTGCGCCATCCCAACCGCAACAGTATTTTGAAAGAATATATTCGGATTTAAATCTAAAAGTATTATTCAACTTAAAGAGAGCAAAAGCTGGGTTAGTTGATGAACCTTGCCCAGCTTTTTGCTATAATGTTCTAGCGAATAATTTGTTTGCATTTAACTTTGGGTTAGGAGGGGAGCTAGCCCTTCTACCCAACTTTATGTCTCAATTTGGCTTAGAGGAGTCCCCAGAAATGGAGGACACCTTGTCCGCTGAGGATTTCGGTGAGGAGCGCAGCAATAAAGCCAATCATTGCTAAGCGACCGTTCCAATTTTCTGCAGAAGTATTGAAACCAAATTTGAAATCGTTACGATTCTCTTCCATGATGACCTCTTGATGATGAATAAATGCTAGTGCAATCAACTCTGTAAACAAATGTAACTAAAGTTTGCAAAAAAAGCAATCACCTGTAAGGAATAGAAGCATTGTTTTTGCAAATGTTATCAATTACACTATTTCGAGTCGATGTTAGATAAACAAACCCTTTTTGCTGCGTCTTTATTTCCCTATTTAGGTTTTCTTTGGTTTATGACGCGATCGCGCCAATTTCCTCGCCTAGCCGTAATTGGGTTTTATGTCCTGCTACTATTTGTATTGGTGACGATTCCAGCGGGAATTTATGCCCAGCGTGCCTATGGAGAGTCGCTCGCGAATGTCGACTGGTTGCATGGCAGTGCTGAATCATTTCTCACCCTCTCTAATATTTTGGTCGCCTTAGGGTTTCAAGCTGCGCTTCGACACCAAAAAACGGCTTCTTCGGATCAAAAAGAACAAACATGACGTTCTCCCCTGAAAGTAATTGCTTATCAACGCCTCCGGAACCCGCTACTGTGTTGGGGGTTCCGGTTCATCTCTTATCTGACTATGTCAGCTGGTTACAACAGCGTTGGCAGGAAGGAAAAGGAAGCCATGTGGTGACTTTAAATGCCGAAATGGTGATGTTAGCCAGAAAAGATCGGCAACTCGCCAACGCGATCGCGCAAGCGGATTTGATTATTCCCGATGGGGCGGGAGTGATTCTTTCTTTAAACCTGCAAGGAAAAAAACAGCAGCGTTTGCCCGGTATTGAATTAGCAGCTGCCCTTCTCAAACAGATGGCACAAGACAAGATTCAAGGAGAAATTCTCTTTTATGGAGGAGTTCCAGGGCGGGCGGAAGCCGCTGCCCAATATTGGCGTCAGCAATATTCTGAACTGACCATTCAAGCCGCACATGGCTATCTCTCGGAGGAAGAACAAACAACCTTCCATGAGCAATTAAGCCAACAGCAACCGCAACTGATTCTCGTGGGGCTAGGCGTTCCGCGACAGGAACTTTGGATTGCTCAACATCGTTATCTCTGCCCAAAAGCGATTTGGATTGGTGTGGGTGGCGCATTTGATATTTGGGGAGGAGCGAAATCGCGCGCACCGGCTTGGTTTTGTCAGAACAATCTGGAATGGTTATATCGTTTGTATCAAGAGCCTTCTCGTTGGCGACGGATGCTGGTGCTACCCTTATTTGCTTGGGCTGCCCTGATCACTCGCAATCGCGGTTAACCCGCCACTTTATCTAAAAGCTGCCATTGTGAATATTCCACTAATGCCTGTTGCAATAAATCAAACATTTGGCGACAGTAATTATCGGTTTGTAACGGCAGTTCCTCATTTTTCATCACTAAATTCATCCGAATTGACTCTGGGGTTGCCGTTGTGCGATCAATTAACACTTCTGTTGTCACCAGTTTCGGAAACGGCACCCGATTTGGAATTTCCCGCGCCATCATATAGTCTCCTGTGTCATAAATGATTTCGAGATGACAGGATTCTAAAATTTCAACCAGCGAGGCTTGGAGGTGCTCTAACGGAACCGCAACCGAAAATGTGCAAGTATATCGAGCCATAATGGAAGGGAAGGTATCATTTACCCATCATATTATCGAACCTTACTCCATCCTTATCAAGAGAGTTGACAATTAACGGTTCACAATTGAAAATTGACAGTTGGTTATCCGTCATTGGTCAGAAATGAATTGCATAAATAACCAATGACTAATGACAAAGGACAAAGGACAAACAATATGAAATCATATCTGGCGGCTGCAATTCAGATCACCAGTCAACCTGATTTGGAGAAAAATTTGGCGACTGCAGCAGACTTAGTGGAATTAGCAGTGCGCAGAGGGGCACAGTTAGTCACCCTTCCGGAAAATTTTTCTTTTATGGGAGAGGAAACGGAAAAGGTGCAACAAGCCAGCGCGATCGCGCAGCACACAGAAAAATTCTTGAAAACGATGGCACAACGCTATCAAATCACCATTTTTGGTGGGGGCTTTCCGATTCCAGTTGCTGATGGCAAGGTCTCCAATACCGCACTGATCATTGATGCCAATGGTGAAGAATTAGCCCGTTATGAAAAAGTGCATTTGTTTGATGTGAATCTCCCCGATGGCAATACTTACCAAGAATCCCAAACCGTAAAAGCAGGGCTCTCGCTCCCCCCTTTATTGGTCTCTCCCGATTATGGAAAAATTGGACTGTCTGTATGCTACGATGTCCGCTTCCCGGAACTCTATCGCCAGCTCTCGAAACAGGGGGCAGAGATTCTCCTCATTCCCGCTGCCTTTACAGCCTATACCGGAAAAGACCATTGGCAAGTCTTATTACAAGCCCGCGCCATTGAAAATACGGCTTATGTCATCGCCCCCGCCCAAACGGGTCATCATTATGCGCGCCGACAAAGTCACGGTCATGCCATGATTATCGATCCCTGGGGGATTGTCTTAAGTGACGCGGGAGAAGATCCAGGGGTCGCCATTGCTGAAATAAATCCCTCCCGCTTAGAACAAGTGCGGCGTCAGATGCCATCTTTACAACACAGCGTGTTTATTTAGGGCTGACTGAATAAAGCTCAAATGCCGGTGAAGTGGCAAATTAAGACCTGATTGCAGTCAAATCTGAGTCGGATCAGCTACTGTTGCCTATTGCCTATTCCCTGTTCCCTAACGACACCGATCAATTGAACGCTTCCAGCAAACGCTATCTAAACATCACCGCGAATTTCTTGGATGACCCCATCTTTAATGACCACTTCCACATTCATTTTTTGGACTAAGTTATCGCCAACTTGAATGCGAACAAAACTATCGAGTTGTCCTTGACTGACTTCTTGCCCATCTTCCAATAGCTGGACTTGTTGCAACTGTTGGAGCGCTTGGTTTTTTTGTTCAGTGACCTTGCTTTTTTGTTGATTGAGTTGGTTTTGGATGCTGCGCAGTTGTTGTTGAACTTGCGGATCGCTGGGATTACTCCCTTTTTGGGTGACTTGCGCGATCGCGCTTTGTCCTTGATTTTCTAATTGTTGAAGTTGTCCATCCTGCTGATTAATTTGCGATTGTAACTGTTGCTGTACTTCTTCTTTCCAGCGCTGGGTTACAATCACTTTTAAATTAATCGGACGCTTCAGTAATAAATTCTTACTTTCTTCGTTCATTGTTCCTTCTAAATTAACCATTACAAGCCTCAAAGCTGTTCTATCTGGACATAAACGAATTGCTGTTAGGACTGTTTTATCCCTTAGCAAACATCCCGTCAATCATATCCTGATACCGTTGATAAACAACAGGACGTTTAATCTTCAGTGTTTGTGTCATCATGCCATTCTCTGTGGAGAACGGCTCTAAAATCAGCTGAAACACACCAATGCGGTCATCGCTGCGATAGCCAGGGCGATTTTTCACTTCCCGATTTAACTCATCTCTAAACAATTTTTGAACGGCTGAATCTTGAATGGTTTCTGCTAATCTCTCTTCTGAGAAATCTAAATTGAACTGATGCTGTTGGGACCAAGTTTGTAACGCTTCAACATTGGGAACAATTAACGCCCCCAAACACCGCTGATCTTGACCCACCACCATCATTTGGTCAATATACGGACTGCGTAAACAAGCATTTTCTAAGGGTTGGGGTTCAATATTTTCGCCATTAGAGAGGACAATCGTATCTTTAGCGCGTCCGGTCAAGACTAAATCTCCAGTTGGGGTAATCCATCCTAAATCACCTGTGTTAAACCATCCCTCGTCATCAATTGCTTTTGCGGTCGCTTCTGGCTTTTTATAATACCCTTGCATCACTTGTGTGCCTCGGATTAACACTAATCCTTTTTTGCCATCGGGTAGCGGTTCCATGGTTTCCGGGTCAACAATTTTGGTTTCCGTTTCGGGAATGGCAGGTCCCGATGAACCGCGCAAGTTATGATACAAACGACGAGCATGGGTAACGGGAGAAGTTTCTGTTAAGCCATATCCCACTAGCAGAGGAATGCCAATCAGTTCATAAAAATCATCGATATGTTTGGCTAAAGATCCGCCCCCGCTAATCACGGCTTTTAAGTTGCCACCCGTGGCTTCGCGAACAGTTTGATAAACAATTTTATCCCCAAGATGATGCAAGGGTTCGAGGAGAGAACGTTGTAAACTCCCATTTAAACGGGCAAAAATAGAAGGACGCAGATTTTCGAGATCTAAGCCTTCGCTAACTCGTTTGGCTTTAATGTAGCGCTGGGAAATGCCTAAGAATAAATCAATGAGTTTTTTCTTATTCCCGGTTTGTTGATTTAAGTTCTTTTGAATACCATCATAAACCGACTCCCACAACCGAGGAACCCCGACCATATACTGCGGTTGCTGTTCGCGTAAATCTTTTTTAAATGAGCGTAAATTGGTATAAATCAGGTGACAGCCTCTAGATAATAAAAAGTATTCCGCAGCCCGTTCATAAGCGTGCCAACTGGGGAGAATACTCAACACGCGATCGCCGGCTTGGGGCTGAATCACATCACCAATGGCACGCACTTGATGTAAAAAATTGCCATGAGAGAGCATTGTCCCTTTCGGTTGTCCTGTAGTTCCGGAAGTATAAATTAAGGTTGCTAAATCATCTTTTTTCCGAGAAACCGGTGTGAATTTCTGCTCATTTCCCAGTGCCATCAATTGGCTAAAATTAAGGGTGGGATAATCTTGATTTTCTACGATTTCATCAGAGAGTAAAACGACTAATCTTAGTGGTTGGTCGACTAAGTTTGCTTTTAATTTTTCTAGGGTTGTCTTATTTTCAACAACCAGAACCGTACTATCACTATCGGTCAGAATATAAAATAATTCCGCTGCATCCGCTTGGGAGGATCTCACCACATCAACCGCACCCGCACTGAGAATGCCTTGATCCGCAATGAACCAACGGGGGCTATTATCAGCAAACAGGGCAATTTTTGTATCCGGTTGAATGCCTTGGGCTTGTAAGCCACTGGCAAATTGTTTAATTTGTTGGTTTAATTGTTGATAAGTAATCTGAACCGGCGGGTCTTGATGGGGGTCATCAAGGGCAATCAGTTTACCAGAATAAGGCGCAACTTGGGACCAAATTTCCGGTAAGGATTGTGCTGTAGAATAATCAACAAGAGTATCAGTGGGTTTAAACATAAGATAGAAAATTCAATTGAACTTTAGTTATCTACTGTACTGGTTTCTTCCCTGATCTGATCGCGCAACGCTAACCCGTTTCAGTGATAGCATAATTTTAGATCCATTTTTGAGCAGGATTCACGATGCGGCTAATTACTTGGTTACAAGGGGGAAGTGACCCCAATAATGCCACGAACTTTGAAACCATCCGTCAGTGGTGGGGCAAATTAAGCGGGAAAGAAGTGGTCGTCGCCCAACGTCTCATTCCAGAAAGTGGCGATGTGTCTAAGATTGACTGGGAACGGCAAAAGTTTGATGACCAACTCGTCATGTTCAAGTCGGAAATGAGAGGGATTACCCTGTACTGGCAAAAATCATTATCGGACGATGAACGGAGTTTTACGCCCTACAAACTAGAACTTGATACTGTGCAAGATAAGTTATATATTTATTCGCAATCGCAGCGCCAAGTCGTGATTCGTGTGGGAACGCCGGATGTTCGTTATACAACAGTCTCTTTACAAGATCCAGAAATCTTGCTCAGTGGGTCGGAGGGGGAAGAAAAAGTGTTGTTAATGCGCGATCGCGCTCGTCAAATTGCCATACAATTACCTTTAACGCCAACCACACGCCAAAAGCTACAAGACTTGCTTTAAAATTAAAAAACGAGCACGGAAGGATTTGAACCTTCGACACCCAGAACCGGAATCTGGTGCTCTATCCACTGAGCTACGCGCCCGCACTGCCATTAAGATAGCATTTTTTTTAACTCATGGCTAGAGAATCTCGGTTTTGATGAACTGAATGATCGGTGTGATCCTCAGGAAAAGGATTTTGTACCGTTAAGCGCAGATTTTGCCGAGTTGCCGGGTCGAGAAAATACTGTTGCAGTTGCTCCCACTCTTGCCATTTTTCTTGACGAAAAGCAGTCAGTTGTTTCGTTAGGTTCGGAAAGTCTTTAGCGAGTGTTTCGTCACAATACTCGCTTAAAAATTCCGCGAGAACGACACTATCTTGAATCTCTCCTAAAACGCTTTGAATCGCTTTGACTTGCTTCACATATTGTTGATAAGTTTCATCATAACAATGGGTAAACAGTTCCATTTGATAGCGAATTTTCTTTGCCGCTTTCCGTAAACTATGGAGGGTTTCTCCTTCTTGATCTAATAAGGTAGCTACATCTAAATGAGTATTTTGCCCCACAAACCAAGCGGGGTGAAG
The DNA here is from genome assembly GCA_009909085.1 of Cyanobacteria bacterium GSL.Bin1. Taxonomy (NCBI): domain Bacteria; kingdom Bacillati; phylum Cyanobacteriota; species Cyanobacteria bacterium GSL.Bin1. Next base: position 49,154 of record JAAANX010000086.1, read on the forward strand.
CAATAAGTTACTGACATGAGGAAGTAATAAATCCGGTAACACTTCGGCAATGGGCAAAGGCGCGATCGCGCTCAATTTAGGCTGTTCTAACCACGCTTCTAAACTAGCTTTCAGTTGTATGTATTGTTTACTTTCTAAGGCTTTAATGACTTTTTTATAGGCGTGTTGGCGTCGCTTTTCTAAATGCTTTAAAACTGACTTTAAACTGTCCTGTTCCGAAGCAGGAAGCACCGGCAAATAGTCATTTTCTAAACTTGCCTTTAAGACATCTAAATCTCTTAACGTTCCTAATTCTCTGGCAATTTTGCCCACTTTTTTTTCACGAGCGGCTTTGGGCATAACAATGGCTCGGGAAAAGCCCACAAGAGCAGTGCGCAGTCGGCGCATTCCCACGCGCATTTGGTGCAGTGCTTCCGGATCTTGATCGTCATACACGCCGGCTTCATGTTTAACCATTTTCTGGCTGTGTTTCTTTAAAGCAGCGATCGCGCACTCACCAAAGGTTTCTACAGTTTTCTCTTCGCTCATTTTTAAGCTTTCTACGACTTGCCATTCTCTCTTATTTTAACCTAAACTTAACCTGACTGAATCATTTCGGTCAATCAACTGAACGCTAACGACAAAAAACGGGAAAAAATAACGAATCTTTCGGAAGAAGTTGCAAATTCCCCTATTAGAAACGTTATAACTAAGGTTGGGATGATAACTTTATGAATTAGGGTGGAGAAACAAAGACAGAATGAAAAAAGTGGGAACTCATCTGGTCGTAGAAGCTTGGCAAACTCCAGGAGACGTACTCAATGATCCGGAGCAAATTCGGTCGGCATTAGTGGAAGCCGTGCTTGCCGGTGGCGCAACCTTGTTGAATTTGTGCGTTCACCAATTTAGTCCCCATGGCGTGACTGCAACCGCAACGTTATCCGAGTCACATATTGCCATTCATACTTGGCCAGAATATGGGTATTTTGCAGCAGATCTCTTTTTCTGCGGCAAAGGCGATCCCCATCAAGCAATGCAGGTTTTACAAAGCGTTCTCGGGGCAAAAGAAGTGGCGATGCAGGAGATTGATCGTGGCTTACCCAGTTCCGAAGTCCCCGAAGAGTCAGAGAAAGAATCGATCTTGGCTTAATTGGAACGTGAATGCAGCCGGGGAAGAGACTCCGGCTATAAAATCTACTTAAAATGCGGACGGAGAGACTCGAACTCTCACGTCAGAGACACTAGAACCTAAATCTAGCGCGTCTACCAATTCCGCCACGTCCGCTCATATTAAACCCAACGGCTTATAACGCTATCATATTTTTAGGGAACTGACAAGGAGAAAACGGTGATGAAGCGGCAATGGGGAGTCATTAGTATTTTGATCGGTCTGCTCTCACTAACTCCTCCTCATGCAGTAAACAGTCAATCCTTACCGGTTTTAACCCCCACAACGCCAGAAGCGATTGCCTATCTGAATCGGGGATTAGAAGCAGCGCAAACGGGTAATATCGAAAGCGCGATCGCGCTCTTCCAACAAGCCATCGCCCTCGATCAAAATCTTGCCCCTGCCCATTATAATCTCGGTTTAGCCCTCAGAGAACAAGGAAACTTACAGGCTGCTGCCAATGCCTTTTATGAAGCCTTATCCCTGAATCCAAAACTGGCGGTTGCTTATGCTAACGTGGGAGCAGTCCTCATCGAAGGGAATAATTTTGAGCAAGCGCAAGCCTACCTCAATCGCGCCCTTGAACTTTCACCTCAATTAGGAATTGCTCACTATAATTTAGGCTTGGTTGCACTCAAACAAGGCAACGCCCAACCTGCTATTCAACATTTCCGTAACGCACAAAAATATAATCAGCCAACCCCAGAAATTTTCTATCAACTCGGGCTCGCTTATCTCAAGCAAAAACAGTTAGAATCAGCCAGAACTGCTTTTGAAGAAGCAATTCATCTCCGCCCGCATTACAGTAAAGCTCATTACGGACTCGGACAAGTGTGGTTTCAACAACAGCAATGGCAAGCTGCCTTAAAAGCGTTTCAGAAAGGGATTGACTTGAATTCAGAATTTGCTAGTGCCTACTACGCTGCTGGTGTAGTTTTATTTCAGGAAAAAGAGTTTTCCCAAGCAACAGCCATGTTACAGCAAGCACAGCAATTATATGAACAGCAAAAGCAGCCTCAATGGGCAGTCTATGCAAAACAGCTTGCTCAGAGAGCAGCCTTGCGGATGAATCAGTAAAATCTGGTTTTTGTTGGGTTCTGTTGATACAACTGGTCTCATTCAGAGCGCACTATGCAAATCAGCGAAAGTGACTTTAATCAAAATCAAGCAAAATCCTAGTTTCGCTAAGAACTAACTTTGATTGGACAATTGCTGTTATTCTTGGTCACTTGAAATTTAAACTCGTCTAGTTCTTTAAGCAAGTCCTGCTCCTGAAGTGCTAGTTTCTCTAGGGAGTTACTGGCTTTTTCAATTTGTTTTGTTAATACTTTTAATTTAGAATCTGTCATCATTGTGTAAATGCCCATAGGTTGGTTAGCAACACGATTCATATCACCGAATCACTACTTATAGATTCTAATGAAATATTCAACTCTTTGTCAAGCATTTTAAGTGATTTATCTCATATTTTATCTAGCTTAGAAACGGACAAGACTTTCCGATCACTTTCCCCAAAATACTTAAATCTAGCAAAATCGTCACTGGAGAAGTTAAAGAGCACTTCAGGCGATCAAACTGATGAAGATTGGACTCAGGAAAAGATGATGAGTATCATTCAACTTTCTTTTTATGCCATCTTGAAGGTAAAAATAGATTATGTATAAATAGCAACATTTCCAATAGCGATTGCTACCGATCCAACTTTACTCTTCTTTGCTGAATTTGTACAGAAATTAAATATTAAGTATATGAATAAGTAAAGTACTCCGAAAATAGCGAATAGGATTCGGTGCGAGCGATTTGTCCAAACTGCTCAGCCGGACGACAGCAGTAGATGATGAGGAGGTTTCAGGATTTAAAGCGGTTCTCCTCTAAAAACTAGCTCGATCAGTTCGATAATGTCTACTTATACTTAAATACTTAGTCATTATTACAACAAAAGCGATAAACTTAAAGAAACTTTACAAACCGAATTAGCTATGAAAACTGCTCTCGTTACAGGTGCTTCCTCAGGAATTGGGGCTGCCTTTGCCGAAGCACTGGCTCGCCGAGGTTATAATCTCGTTTTAGTTGCTCGTTCTCAAGAAAAGCTCGAAAAACTAGCAAAACAATTGCAAACCAACCATCAGATTACGGCTGAAGTCATTCCTCAAGATTTGAGTGTAACGAACGCAGCACAAATACTTTTCAATATTGTCACTGCCAAAGAGATTAACATTGACTTACTCATCAATAATGCTGGCTTTGGGGACTATGGTGTATTTGCTGAGTCTTCTCTCGATAGACAACTGGAGATGATTCAACTGAATATCACTGCCTTGACTGCACTCACTCATCTCTTTCTAAATCCGATGCGTCAACAAGGTTCCGGGGGAATTATTAATATCTCTTCTATTGCTGGCTTTCAACCCCTTCCTTATCTATCAATCTACGCAGCGACAAAAGCCTTTGTACTTAGTTTTAGTGAAGCCTTGTGGGCAGAAAACCGAGACACAGGATTGACAGTGACTTGTGTCTGTCCAGGTCCCACCGAAACTGAGTTTTTTAAGGTTGCTAATTTTCCCAGTTCTGCAACCGAATCAGCCCAGCAAAACTATACTTCCCCCGAAGCGGTAGTCAAGGTAGCGCTAGCAGGATTCGACCAACAGCAAGCCAATGTCGTCACTGGGGGATTGCCGAATCAGCTGATTGTTAACCTTCCCCGCTTCTTGCCGAGAGAAGCTTTAGTGAGTGCGGTTGCTAAACAGTTTCGCCCTAACCAATGAGCTGTTAAGGACTAGAACCTCAGTTTACAAGCTGGGGTTTCCCTAACCAACATTGCCACACCTGATATCTCGGATAGTCAGGAACATGCTCGAAACTTGCGCCAGGATGCTGAAAACCGTGAGCAGACCTAGATAGCAGGGGGATCAAGCCCAACCCTCTCTCGCCTTTCCACTGTCATTAACTACTACTGAGCAAGGTCAAATGCACTCAAACTCTACGAAAGTTCTGATGACCGGAGCAGCTGGACGGATCGGTTGCTCGTTACGTCAACTTTTAGCTCATGAATATGACTTTCGTTGTCTAGATCAGGAGCCTCTCCCTCATGTGGAGGATGGGATAACGGCTGATATCCTGGATTTCCCCGCAGTTTTAGCTGCAATGACAGGGATGGAAGCGGTGATTCACTTAGCCGCCAATCCGAATCCTCAACAACCCTGGTCAGAAGTTTATACTACTGGGATTGCGGGCACTTACAATGTTTTTGAAGCCGCCAGACAAGCCGGTGTCCAAAAAATCATTTATGCCAGTACGAATCATGTGGTAGCAGGCTGGGAAGAGGAAAAAAAGCAGATTTCTTCCGAACTGCCTGTTCGTCCGGATTCTCTTTATGGTGTGGGGAAAGCCTGTGGTGAGGCTTTAGGTCACTTCTATGCCGATCACTATCATCTTTCCGTGATTTGTCTGCGGATTGGGAGCTTTCAAGTCGCTCCTCAGTTTCAAAATATCAATCAACGTAGTGCTAGAATTTGGTGCAGTCCCAGAGATTTAGCGCAATTGGTGAGTCAGTGTTTGCAGCAAGAGCAGCTTGGCTTTCAAATTTTTCATGCGGTTTCCAACAATCAACAGGGGTACTTGGATTTTCGCAATGCAGAACGCCAGGTCGGATATCAGCCTCAAGATAATTCTCGCGATCATCTCAAGCCATAAAGTTTGAATTTCCTGCCCACTCATTAGCAAGTGCTATGAAAGAGCCCTCCCACCGGCGTCGTTTCCCGAAGCTGGTTATAGAGTTTAGCTGCTAGTTGTGTCTGTAGGATATGCACTTCAATTCCTTTCTCTTTGAGCATCTCTAAGGTCTGTGGACTAACTTGCAGCCTCTTCCACATCCCTTGACTTAGAATGAGGACTTGCGCTCCCTTCTCTAATAGTTCGCTGACGTCAGCGGGTTGAATGCCGGGTCGGTGCTGCGTTCCCGTTTCTCGCCAATCCCACTCTCTTGCCCCACCTGGGAAGAGTTTAGCATCTTTGTAGCGCTGACCCTCAACTTCAATTTGTCCCCATTTGAGATCAGTAATCGGTGGCGAACTGGATGTCATCTCAGTCATGGCGATTGCTCCTAATCTCTCTGCTTTTAGTTTAGCAATCCTTGGTTCTTGCTGTTTGAAATGGGATTGGGGTTCAGATTTCTGGCATCTCTAGGTGTTGAGTGCATTGTCTTTTACGGCAAGCGCCAGAGGTGAGATCATCAATTCAATACACTTATCCGATCTTTCCCCAGTCAACCAGCTCTATCTACTGACCTTCGATGATCATTCGCTCCTTACAATGGCAAGAGTTATCCCAAGCCGATGAAGTATTTCGGCTCGCCTTTGGCACAGCTGCTAATTTATCTAATCCCTTACAAATGTTTGGCGATGCGGGATACATGCATCGCTGGTATTTGCCGACCGGTTACGCCATCGCTGCTGAACAAAATAGTCAAATCATCGGTACTAATTTCCTCGCTCGCTGGGGCACTCTAGGTCTGTTTGGTCCGCTCACCGTACATCCTGACTACTGGAATCAGGGCATTGCTTCTGAGTTAATGAGTGCTACTATCGCACAATTTAAGCAGTGGCAGACACCTGCAATTACCTTCTTTACCTCCTCTCATAGTGCCAAACATCTCTGGTTCTACAGCAAGTTTGGATTTTCTCCCGGTTACCTCACCACCGTACTGGAAAAAACGGTCACGCCAACTGTCTGCGAGCAACCCTACTGTCTCTACTCAACGCTATCCCCTCAGCAACAAGAGGAATCCCTGATTGCTTGCCAAAAACTAACGGATGCTATTTATAACGGTTTGGATTTAAAGGCAGAAATCCAACTGGTAGTGGAACAGCAATTGGGAGAGACCCTTTTACTTTGGGATGAAGTGGGCTTAGCTGCTTTTGCGATTTGTCATTATGGGGTGGGTTCTGAGGGGGGCAGTAACAATTGTTATGTCAAATTTGGTGCGGTACGCCCTGGTTCTCAGGCAGAAGAGAGATTTGAGCAACTCCTGAGAGTGTGCAATGTTTTCGCAGCCGATTGTCAATTAAACACCTTAACGGCAGGGGTCAACACTAGTCGCCACAATGCCTATCAACGAATGCTCGCAGGAGGGTTTAAGATTCGCCTGATTGGGGTTGCGATGCATCAACTGCCCGATCAAGATTATTGTCGAGCTGATGTTTATGTCTTGGATGATCGGCGATAATTTCCCTGAAGCAGAATCCTCATGCTTGACGAACATCTTGCTAAACTGATATAGGTTGATAACGCTAAATGTCTTACTCCCAGCCAGCATGACCTCTTCTTCTCTGGATTTAGAAACCCAACTGACGAATTTAAAAGCGGATGCCAGACACGCGATCGCGTCTGCTAGTGATTTAGAAAGTCTCGAACAACTACGAGTGCAATATCTTGGTAAAAAAGGACAACTCTCGCAAGTTTTGCGGGGAATGGGAAAACTCTCAGCCGAAGAACGCCCCCGCATCGGGTCCTTAGCCAATGAAGTGAAAGAAGAAATCCAAAGCGCGATCGACGAAACCCGTCAGAACTTACAACGAGCCCAACTCGAAGCGCAACTGGCTGCTGAAACCCTTGATGTTACTATGCCGGGCGTGATGCGTCCTCTCGGAAAAGTGCATCCCCTCAATGGCATGATTGACCAAATGCTGGATATTTTTGTTGGCTTGGGGTACACCGTTGCAGAAGGTTTTGAAGTTGAAAGCGATTACTATAATTTTGAAGCGCTTAACACTCCCCAAGACCATCCTGCGCGAGATATGCAAGATACATTCTATCTTCCCGATGGAAAACTATTGCGGACACATACCTCTTCCGTGCAAATTCGCTACATGGAACAGCATGATCCGCCGGTGCGAGTCATTGCACCGGGTCGGGTTTACCGGAGAGATACGGTTGATGCCACCCACTCAGCAGTTTTCCACCAACTGGAACTCTTAGCGATCGAAGAGGGGTTAAGATTTACGGATCTCCGAGGAACGATTAAGGAATTCTTGCGACAAATGTTTGGGGATGACCTGGCTGTGCGCTTTCGGGCTAGTTATTTTCCCTTTACGGAACCCTCTGCAGAAGTGGATGTGCAGTGGAATGGCAAGTGGTTAGAAGTTTTGGGTTGTGGCATGGTTGACCCCAATGTCTTGAAAGCAGTAGGTTACGACCCCGAACGCTATACCGGTTTTGCCGCTGGCTTAGGGGTAGAACGCTTTGCGATGGTTTTGCACCAAATGGATGATATTCGCCGATTGTACAATAGTGATTTACGCTTCCTCAAGCAGTTTATTTAGTTACTTTTCCCCCAACCAAAACGCTAAAGCATCTCTCGTGGGCTGACAAGGGGGCCAATTTCGCAATTCTGATTCAGAGAGTCCACCCGGAGGCGGTGGCGTTAAGCCTAAACCTAAACAGAGATGAGTAAGGGTTTCTAGAAATGCTTGATGATGTCCGGCGATGCCCACTTGGGCATGGGCGTATTCATGCGCGATCGCGCACAGCCAATCCTCGCGCACAATCCGCCCCACATCGATCAAAATGGTGATTGGCTCAGTCTTTAAATTACACAAAGCGTCAATCTTCAGATGCTGAGCAAAAGGGGTTGCAAAGATTTGGATGGCTAGCCGTCGGGGAGGGTGGAAACAGTTTTGACACAACGCCAAATGGGTTTCTAATTCTTGATTAATGGCGCGAATCCGCAGCGCGATCGTGCGATCAATTTGTTGTTTCCACTCCTGAGAAACGCTCAACTCAACTAAACTAGCATCTAAAGCTAAGCGTTGCATCTTGGCTAAGTAAGCACTTCCTTGCTCAGATGCTGAAGACTGAATGGATGATTGGAAATCGGTCACAGTCTGCAACTACCATCCCCAAAGGGACTGAACTGAAGTTTCACTGGATTTTGGGGTTGCGCTGTTATCTTCATCAACCCGAATTTCTGCACAGAAAGTGGCTGTACTTAATCCGCCAAAGCGTTTAACGGTACTGGTGCGTAACCGCAGATCGGGATGGGGAAACCAAAAGCGCTCATTAATGCTCATGGTGTCATATTCGGTTACTAATACTAACGCTTCTTCCTGATCAATATGGTATTCTCCGATGACCGGCACCACTTCGGCATAGCCTCTTTCCCGCAATAATTTTCCTTGTTGAGGATTCTCTGGATCAGGAACTAGAGAGAAAACACTGGTTCCAGAATGGTCTTCTCCTTCTTTATCCCACTCCATGGCACCATCCCAACTAACATGAGCACCGCCAACTGCTGAGGTGGGATCCACCTCGTGCATTGCACAAATTTCTGTGATGCGACCATCTTCTGCACTTAAGGCTTCAACCGTGATCTCAGAACCGCCCGTTTCAGCGCGACGAAAAGGGAGATGGTGGGTGGTTCGCAGAGAACGCCATTGACCCGCACTTTGTTGGAAAAATTGCAGTCCGTCCATTCGCGTCATTTGCTCCTTAATGCTTACTGAATACTACGAGAACGCCAACGATTAAGTTGTTTCTCTCCGATACTAGCGAAACTTTGTAGCGCTTGAATTTGTGCTTGCAGTTCCGCAATTTGTTGGTCCTTAGCCGCACTCTCGGTTTGAGATTGGTTTCCTTGAATGTTGAGTTGCGATTGGAGTTCATTCAGGCGATGATTTAATTCTTGAATTTCTTGACGTTGGCGCGATCGCGCTGCTTCTAATTCATCAATATAAATTGACTGCTGTTGACTTTGCAGAGAAATCGTTTGATAGTTTTGCTCTAGATTTTCTTGTTGCGCCAGTTCTTTTTTCAACTTCATAATTTGCGCATTTTGATCCACAATTTGTTCCTCCAAAGCCCGGATTTGATCAGCCGATCTTCCTTCCTGATTTCTCGTTTTTTCTTCGGAAACGACTGCCACAGTTGGGGACTGACTTGCACTTTCATGAGGGGTTACAGAAATCGTTTTTTCTGCCGTATCGGTCAACACCGCAATTTTCCCCTTGACAATGTGCTCGACGAGTTCTGAAGGAGCAATCCCGACTTGACTGGCCATTGCGACTAATCCTTCTTGACTAGCGGCACTCAGCATAATTTCAGCGTTGCTATTGCTGCTTTTGACTTGTGCGAATCCTTTTCCTGCTTTCGTTCGTTTCGTTTTTGCCATATTTAGTTTACACACTCACGTAATCAACCAGTATAGTATTGCGGTAACGAATGGCAGGGCTGCAAAGGGACTTATTTTAAGATTTTGTTAAGAAAAATAAGATAAGTTTAAGGAATCCTGACAAATTAAGGGGAGTCATCTCAGGAAGAGGCTCTCGCCAAATGTTAAAATTTTCTACTTTCTCCCATCATCCATTTCCAATCTTGATCGCTTTCAGTGTAAGTTAAGCATGATTAATCTTAAGTTGTGGGAGGTAATTTTAAAATGCCACTTCCTTTGCTAGAGTATGCCCCTTCCAGCCAAAATCAACGGGTTAAGGGGTTTGAAATTCCCGGAGATGAACGATCTCGAATTTATAATTATCCTCAAGACCTACTCTCATTGAGTGAAATTGAGTCGATTATTATCGCTGCTTATCGGCAAATTTTCCATGAACAACAAATGCTGGCTAGTAATCGTCAGCTACTTCTCGAATCTCAACTCAAATCCGGTCAAATTACCGTTAAAGATTTTGTTCGCGGTTTAGTGCTCTCAGATTCATTCCGGCGACTGAATTACGAAGTGAACAATAATTATCGGTTTGTAGAAATCTGTGTGCAACGAGTACTCGGGCGACCCGTTTATAGTGATCGAGAAAAAATTGCTTGGTCGATTGTTCTGGCAACGCAAGGCATTCAAGGCTTCATTGATGAAGTATTAGAGAGCGACGAATACAGTAGCAATTTTGGTGAAAATATTGTCCCTTATCAACGACGACGTATTTTACCCCAACGTGAGCAAGGGGAATTGCCCTTTGAGCGTATGCCACGCTACGGAACTGATTATCGCGATCAGCTTCCGTCTCCCAGTGGTGTAAGTGGTATACCCAGCCAGGGGGCTGATGGGTTGTTTAGAGGGTTTGAGCCTTTCAGTTGGGAACAATTTCTGCGCCGTGCCAATTGGCCCGTCGTTACTGGTTTAGGCGCACTATTCGTGGTGTTGATTGCTCTGATGTTAACAATTACAGCAATTAGCGGTTAATTGTAACCTGACTTCCCTGATTTCCTTGTCCTGCTGTTAGCTGCAGGAGGGGAAGTTAAGGCGTACTTACTTTTTGTTCAACCCCAAACCCAACCAATCTCACATTTTTCAGGGTTTCTCCTTCAGGAGGGCGGTCGTAGTTGATAATTTTACGAATTCTTAAGTTGGGATTCACCAGAGTAATCGAGTCAACGGAAACGACTTGAGTATAGGGCGTTGTCATCAGGAGTTCTGAAACGGCAGGATCGAAGCGGAAATGGGACACAATGGGTCGCGCTTCTTCATAGGCGCGATCGCGCAAATAATCCCCTTCTAAAATTTCTCCAGTTTGCTGTTTCGGTACAAATAAGGCATTCAAGGCTTGTGCCACTTCTTCTCCTTTGTCTGAAACCGTATGAAAATAGAGTTGAAACCCTGAGAGAACCGTATCTTGAGCGGAAACGTCATATTGATTATCCACTAAGACTTTGGTTTGTAACTCTGGAGTCAGTGGCTTAACTTCAAACTTAGTGTGCGAGCGCTCTACGTCTTGACGCGTGAGATAATGATAAGTGCGTTCAATATCCCAGTGACCTAAACAACAATCAAAAAAATGTTGTAGTTTTCCCGTGTCCATTTATTTATTTTGCTCTTTGGTTTGTGGTTCAGTAAGTATTTAGCTAAAAAACAATTTGTCCTTAGCGCAGCTTAGACTGTTGGGCTTGCAACTTTTCAATCTCAGCATCAATCTTGATGATTTCAGGGTTTTTCCCAATATTTGCCATAGCGGTTTTATGAGAAACATCCACCCGTCGTGCCGACTGAAATAAGTCATTAACGATTCTTTCTCGATATCGTTCTAATTCAGTGATCGCTTGTTCAATTTCTTCCGGTGAGCAGTTCCTTTTCTGCTGATCTAACATTTTTGACCACATCCTTTGATTGCCTTACTAGCCTTGATTTTCGCAAAAGCTGTCCATCACTGCCAGATATATTAAGGAAAGTTAAACTGCCAGCGGTTAGCTCGTAGCATAAAACAGTTCCTTTGCTAGATGTGTTTATAATATTTTAACTTTCTTTTTGTTTTTCAATTTAACAGTAATAATCTTAACATACTGTAATACAAAAATTAGGGAATAGGGTGTATAAATTTACCAAGAAGGGTTTAAAACATAGCTGAAAGGCAAAGAGAAAGATGAACTGAGAAAAGTATCATGTTTCTCATCTAAAGCAAGAAAAATTCTCATAATTCTTTACACTTGCTTGTTGTAATTGCCAATCAGTGAAAGCAGCCCTTGCCGTAGTCAACATCATCGATCAAGGAGACTGAAAAACAATGTTCGACGCATTTAGCCGTGTTGTTTCCCAAGCAGATAGCCGTGGTGAATTTCTGAGCACCGAGCAACTCGATGCCCTCACCCAAATGGTTCAAGACGGAAACAAGCGTTTAGATACCGTTAACCGCATGACTAGCAACAGCGCTAGCATCGTTACTAACGCTGCTCGTGGCTTGTTTGCCGAGCAACCTCAACTGGTTCAACCCGGTGGAAATGCTTACACCAACCGTCGCATGGCAGCTTGCTTACGCGACATGGAAATCATCCTCCGTTACGTAACCTATGCGACTCTCGCTGGCGATGCAAGCGTTCTTGAAGATCGTTGCTTAAATGGACTCCGTGAAACTTACCAAGCTCTCGGTGTTCCTGGCGCATCCGTTGCTGCTGGCGTACAAAAAATGAAAGAAGAAGCGGTTCGCCTTGCTAATGATCCCAACGGAATTACCCAAGGGGATTGCAGCCAGTTAATGTCTGAAGTTGCAAGCTACTTTGATCGTGCTTCTGCTGCAGTTGCATAATCTGGTTTGTCTAGCTCCCAAAATCAATTGGGATTTTTTGTATAGCTGAAATCTTTTTTGTAAATCTGTTGTCAACGTTAGGAAGAGAAAACCAAAATGAAAACTCCAATCACCGAAGCCATTGCTGCTGCTGATAGCCAAGGACGTTTCTTAGGTAACACTGAACTCCAATCTGCAAATGGTCGTTTTGAGCGTGCCATTGCCAGCATGGAAGCTGCCCGTGGACTCACTCAAAAGTCCAATGACTTAATCAATGGTGCAGCCAATGCAGTTTATCAGAAGTTCCCTTACACCACCCAAATGCAGGGACCTCAATACGCTCATGATCAGCGCGGTAAAGACAAATGTGCTCGTGATGTCGGACACTATCTGCGCATGGTAACTTACTGCCTCATTGCGGGTGGTACTGGTCCCATGGATGAGTATCTCATCGCGGGTTTAGATGAAATCAACCGTACATTTGAATTGTCTCCTTCTTGGTACATTGAAGCCCTGAAGCACATCAAAGCCAATCATGGCTTAAGTGGTCAAGCGGCTAATGAAGCCAACACCTATCTCGACTATGCCATTAACGCCCTGAGCTAATTGTTCTTGGTGTTCGCCCGGAAGAGTGAGCGAATGTTGACTGGGAAACAGAGAATCCGTGTTAGCATTTGTGAATTTTTCCGGGCTTTGTAATAGCTTTGAAATGGCGTATTCACCCGAATAAATTGCTGCAAAATGTCCCTTGGGGAGGGTGTAAATTTATGAAAACCTTAGTTGCTTCTAATCTCGCTGTGGCGGGACGTTTAGGTTTAGAATCCTTTGATGGTGATCCAGTAGAACTGCGCTGGAATACCAGTGAAGATGAGCTACAAAGTATCATTCGCGCGGTGTATCGACAGGTCTTAGGCAATGACTACGTTATGGAGTCAGAACGCCTCGTTTCTGCGGAATCGCTACTGCGTCAAGGCAACTTGACCGTGCGAGGATTAGTCCGCGCGATCGCGAAATCCGATTTATACAAAGAAAAGTTTTTCTATCCCAATTCCAATCAACGGTTTGTGGAATTGAACTTTAAGCATCTGCTGGGTCGTCCGCCTTATGATGAAGATGAGTGGGCGTATCACACCCAGTTGTGTGAAGAAAAAGGCGTTGATGCTGAAATTGATTCCTACCTGGATAGCGAAGAATACGTGAGTAAGTTTGGGGAAGACATTGTTCCTTACTACACCGGCTTCCAAGTCGGGTTAGGAGCAAGAACGACAAACTTTACTCGGATGTTCCAATTGTATCGAGGCTATGGTACAAGCGATCGCGCTCAAGCCGGTGGCAGAGAACCTCGCTTAACTTGGGAACTGGCGAAAAATGAAGCCTCTACCATTGTGAATCCTTCGACCAGTACCGAAGAAGGAACCTCTCGCACGCCCAAAACTTCCTTTGGCGGCGTTGGCAACCAAAGTGCAAGAATGTATCGTGTGGAAGTGAGTGGACAAATTGGACGACAAATTCGTCCGGTGATCCGCTACAGTAACAATGCTTATCTGGTTCCTTACGATCAGTTGTCCCAACGCTTACAGCAAATTGTCCGTCAAGGCGGAAAAGTGGTCAGTGTGAGACCGGCTTAAAAGCGGGGAACGCTAACTTTAAAAAAATGGATTAAATTCGCGGTGATGGTAAGGAAAAGATGAGGTCTTAACCCTGCTATCACCGTTTTAAAATTTCTCACCATCAATAGGAGTCTTTAGGTTATGTACGGTCAAACGACAATTTCTACTCCCAATAGTGCTGCCAGTCGGATGTATCGCATTGAAGTCGAAGGTATGCGTCAAAGTAGTGAGTCGGATAAACAATCATATGCGATTCGCAAAAGTGGTAGCGTCTTTTTTACAGTGCCTTATAGCCGGATGAATGAACAAATGCGCCGCATTAATCGGATGGGCGGCAAAATTGTTAATATTCAACCGTTGAATACAGAACCCGCCCCGCAACCGGAACCAGAAACTAAAAAATCCAAAAAATAAGGACGTTTCCCGCCCCCATACTTGGGGGTTACTTTTTGAAATGTCTTGCGGATCTGACGAGCAATTGCCAAGTGAGAGCAAGCGTTAGACAATCATTATTATCGCCAGATTCTCGGAACGACCTTTGACAAACGCTAGATTGAGATGACCTCCTATAACACTGAAATCGCGATCGCGCACTTGCAACAAACAGACGATTTAAGTCTTCGCTATTATGCAGCTTGGTGGTTAGGAAAGTTCCGTGTTAGCGATCAAACGGCGATAGACGCCTTGTTAGCTGCTTTAGAAGATGAATCGGATCGCTCTCCTGATGGGGGGTATCCGCTACGACGCAATGCCGCACGAGCGTTAGGAAAGTTAGGGGATTCACAGGCTGTTTCCCACCTCATCGAAAATTTAAGTTGTAGTGATTATTATGTGCGAGAAGCCTGCGCGCAAGCTTTAGAAGAAATTGGGGATCCCGAGGCAATTCCCCACTTAAGATCCTTGCTGGCTGGAGGCGTCGAAGCCGCACAACCGGTTCCGGGAAAACCCCATTTAGTCCAGCCTTACGAAGCAGTGATTGAAGCCTTAGGAACGTTAGGCGCAACTGAAGCCCAAGCAGAAATAGAGCCTTTTTTAGACCATTCGGTGGAGAAAGTCCAGTTAGCCACCGCCCGCGCGCTATACCAATTAACCAGAGAAGATCACTACGGTCAACGGTTGATCCGAGGTTTACAAGCGGAGAAATTGCCCTTACGACGGTCTGCTTTAATGGATTTAGGCGCAACTGATTATTTTCCAGCAGCCAACGCGATCACGCAAACCCCAGCCGAAAATAGCTTAAAATTGATTGCCCTCAAAGGGATATTAGAAAATTATCTCAACCACTATAAGCAGGAATTATCCGATGATGCCGTTCATTTGTTAACCTTAATGGATTCTCTTTTATAACGGTCATTCGTGATTCGTCATTTGTTCTTAGTTATTTGAAAAATACAGGAGAACCTGTTTAATTCGCCTTAACTTGTTCGCCAAATTTCTTGAGAATAGTTAACACATCATATAACTGATTACGACGGGGTAAAAGAGAAAACGTATCTGATAACTCATAATACAGGGTTGATTGCTCCCCATTTTGGAGTTTCAGGAAAATAAAATTACCGCCATTGGTAACCATCCCATAAACAGGGTTTTCCAAATGGGGAGAGGCTAACATATAAGCTAGAGCTTGAGGAATTCCTAACTCTAAAGAAAAGCTGGTTTCTTTTGATTCAATCACCACCACCCAAAATTGTTGTTGTAAGACCAGCGCATCCACTCGTCCTTTATAGATTTTGTCTTGCCCGACTACAGAAAATTCGACCGTTGCTTCGGCTCGAAATTGAAAGGGAGGATCATAAAAACCAGCCGCTTTTAACAAAGGAGATAAAACAATTAGCTTGATCGTTTCTTCTCCCAGTTGACCTTGACTCAGTTGATAAAAATATTGCTGTTTAATTTCATCGAGCACGGATTGGGCTGAGAGTTCGGGTAATTCAGTTTGCCATTCGAGAAAGAAATCATCTGTTTCTGCACGTCTTAAACCAAATTCAGTTTGTAACTGTGCTAACGTTTTAAGATTACGTTCGATCGCGATTGTTTGAGCCATCAGAGAGTCTTATTGGAATGTCAAACCCGATTGATCTCAAGGTTAATCTATTTTTACGGTATATTGACGAAAGAAATTATTCATTATTAATTGTTAATTATTAATTACTGATCATGCTCGATATCACTAAACTCAGCGGACAACTCCCAGCCATTAGTGAACATCTCCACCAAGAGGCATCTGCGAGTAACGAGCGGTTGCAGCGCGCGCAACAGCTACTGGCAAAAAGTGGGCATGAACAAGAAGAATTAGTAAAGAAACAAGAAGACTGGCGCGATCGCGCTCTCTTTAAAGCAGCACAACCCATCGAACCCATCGACACCTGTCAAGAAATTTCCGTTCCCCCTTACGCTCACACGGTTTTTGCCACTGATGGCTCGCAAATTGCGCCCTCTCACCACGAAATCGCCTACTGTTATCTGATTAATATTGGGCGGGTGATGCTGCATTATGGACAAAGTTTATTTCCCGTTCTCGATAGCCTCCCCGAAGTGTTCTATACCCGAGAAGACTTGTATGAATCCCGACAGTGGGGAATCCCCACTGAAGAGTGGATGGGCTATCGGCGCACCGTTTCGGAAATTGCCGCCCTCTCGGAGATGGCGTGTCGCTGGGTGAATCCGCCAGGGGCGCATCATGAACCTAATCTGGCATTAGTGGATGGTTCCTTAATCTATTGGTTTTTAGATAGCCTACCTCCTCCCGCCCGTGAGCAACTTTTGCCCTACATTTTTCAAGCCTGGGAACAACTAGCAGCCGCACGCATTCCTTTAATGGGCTATCTTAGCGCCAATCGTCATACGGAAGCGGTGCGATTCCTTCGCTATGCTGCTTGTGCTTATGACGATCCCGACTGTCAAACCCATTGTGGCAATGCGTCAATCAATCAATTGCCTTGTCAAAGCTGTGAACCGCTACGAGATACCACGCTATGGCAAACCATACTTTCTCCTGGGCAGCGATCCGGGTTATGGCGCAGTCAAAGCCCGATTTTAGAACTATATCCTGAAGAATTTGCGATTTACTTCTGTTATCTCCATGTGGGAACAGAAATTGCACGAGTCGAATTTCCCGCTTGGATCGCCGAAGATTTGGACTTATTAGACCAATCTTTGGGCATTTTGTTGGCACAAGTGTATAAAGGTTATGGTTATCCCGTTGCGATTGCCGAATCGCATAATCAAGCTGTTGTCAGAAGCAGCGATCGCGCTCGCTTTTTTGCCCTGTTAGAACGGGAAATGATTAAAGCCGGATTACCGAACGTCGGTGTCTCCTATAAAGAAAGCAATAAACGAGGCAGTATCGCTTAATATTGATCCCAATAGGGGGAACCGTTGACCCGTATAATGTTAGAGAGGCTTTTCCTTATTCAGTAACCGCTTATTGTGGAACTTTCCTGTAAAACAAAGTACGCGCTTCTTGCTCTTTTAGAGCTAGCAACCAATCATCAAAAACAAGAACCCATCCAAATTCGGCAGATTGCCGAAAAACAAAATATATCAGATCGCTATTTAGAACAACTCCTCGCAACGCTACGGCGGGGAGGGCTTGTCAAAAGTCAACGCGGGGCAAAAGGCGGCTATTTACTCGCACGAGAACCTTGGAAAATTACCTTGCTTGATATTGTGAATTGTCTTGAAGGATCGGAAACAGTTAACCAAGACTCTCCTTCTATTCACACAGCAGAACAAGCAGTGGTACAAGAAATTTGGCAAGACATTGACCAGCAAATTGAATCGCAGTTGCAACAGTACAATTTACAAACCTTATCAGAACAGCGAAATAGCAAACAGCAAGAAGTGGATTTAATGTACTATATTTAGATTTCACTAAAACAACCCAGTCCGTAAGATAACGCTTGTCACCCTACCAACTGGGTTGTCTTCAATTTAGAATTCACTCAACCAGAGAAACCCACTTAGTTTGTAGACTCGGCTGTGGCAAATTCTTTGTTTTTGTTCTTGCGAGAACGATTGCGACGAGTGAGGGAATTGAATAGCATAATGCCAATTCCTTTAATGAGATTCCCTTCGAGTTCTTGAAACATTTTCATGTTTAAGCCAAAGGCATCATTGGCTTCATCCACAATTCGATCCGCCGTGCTTTGATCAATCGGTAACTCGTTGAGGGCTTGACGATAAGTGTTCTTAAACGCCTTCTCATCAGAAATCGCATCAAATTCATAGAAGGAGGTTCCTGCACCCTCTTCTAAATTCATTGCCCGTTGTGCAATTCCTTTGAGAATTTGTCCACCGGATAAATCGCCTAAATAACGAGTGTAGGAGTGAGCAACCAACAATTCTGGGGCTTCTGCGGAAACGTCTCGAATGCGCTGAATGTAGGCTTCACCAGCTGCCGAAGGAGAAACCGTTTCTCGCCAATTGCTCCCGAAATAATAGTGTAAATCTTCCTCTAAACTTTCTTTGCGGTTCAACTCAGGAAAGTAAATTTTGGAAACGATAGGATGTTCGGTGTGCTTCGCCATCTCTTCTTCCATCGCAGAATACACAAAATAAAGGTTCGCGACGAGATTACGATAGGAGTTCTTTTCCACAACTCCTTTGAGGAAGCACTTGACAAAGCCGACATTTTCCGCCATCGTGTGGGACTTCTTTGTCCCCTCTTTTAACATTGTGGCTAGTTCTACGCTCATATTTAAAGTTGCTTTGCTTCAGTAAACGACAAGATCGGTTTTAGAGTTTCTAAAAGTCTTAAAAAAGGGCTTAATTAAATTAGCCTAAACTAAATTAAAGCTGATTTTCGTTAAGAATGGTTAAGATTTGCCGGAATAACAAGGATTTTAAAGCTCTTGTCAGGGGGCACTGCGAGAATTTTTAACCCATCATGGGTGGAACCGTGAGCAGTAAAACAACGACACCGCCAATTATCATTAATCCAGCCGGCATAAATTTCTTAGTTTTCCAGAGACGGGCGAGGAAAACAATGATTAAGATAGCGGTAATAATTGTGCCAAGAATTAACCCCCAACTTTGCCCCAAAAAACTAGCAATGCCACCGATTAATAAGAGGATGCCACTGATACTTCCAGAGGTTAAAGAAACTTTACTTTGAGCCGTTTTATAACCAATGATGCCGCCAGCGATCGCAAGTATTCCATAAAGAATAACAGCAAGTTTTGCAATTAACATTTTTAATCTCCTTGCGGAAACTTTTCCCAGATTTTTGTAATTTGTCTTAAACTTTGATAATTTCCATTGCCTAAAATTAAATGATCCACAATTGGTACACTCAGGAGTTGTCCTCCCTGCAACAATTGTTCAGTTAACTTCAGGTCTTCTCCGCTGGGTTCAACATTGCCAGTCGGATGATTATGAGCAATTATGGCACGAGTTGCCCCCTGACGAATAATCTCGCGAAAAATATCTCTGGGATGAGCTAAAGTTTCCGTTGCGGTGCCAATGGTAATTACTTTTAAACCTAAAAGCTGATTTTTGACATCTAATAATAAAATTGCAAATCGCTCTTGGGTTTGCCACATTAAATCTTGGCTAAGTGCAGCCGCTGCTGCATCTGGGCTATCAATAATTGTTCGTTCATTAGGACGCATATAAAAGGCCCGTTTTCCTAACTCTACAGCAGCAGAAATTGTTGTTGCTTTTGCCGGACCAACGCCAGGAATTTGCATTAATTCTTGGGGACTAATTTCTCTTAAAACCGCAAGGGGTTCTCGTTGATCGGCACTTAATTGTTGCAGAATATATTGACCTAACCCTACTGCCGATAATTTCCCTGCCCCTTGTCCCGTTCCGAGTAAAATAGCAATAAGTTCGGCAGTGGCTAAATTTTTGGCGCCGATTTGTAATAGTCGTTCCCGGGGTCTTTCTGTGGTAGGTAAATCAGCAATTCTGAGTGAGTAGTTCATTAGTCATTTTTTATTAGTAATTTAAATCAACAATAAAGGACAAACTACCAATAACCAATAACTAACATTACTGATTTTTTAACCCCCCATCGTTGTCTTGAAAGCCGGACGTTGGGAAAGACGTTCCACATATTTAGCAATGCCAGGATAATCGGAAAAGTCGAGTTGTAACATCATCGGCATATAGGCTAAATAAGCACCCACTGCAATATCTGCTGCACCAAATTGATCATCGAGTAAATAATCGTGTTTTGTGAAATGCTCGTTTAAAGGGGGAAACAGTTTCGGCATTTCGGTTTCTCGATACTGTTCAATAACCCTCTTTCAAGAAACATCAGCAGAAAAGGTTGATTTAGGGACAAGTTCAAGACCGAGGGACTCAGCTTTTTTCTGAAGTTTTTTGAGCATTTGCTCCTGGTATTTTTGTTCG
>JAAANX010000087.1 GCA_009909085.1 Cyanobacteria bacterium GSL.Bin1
AGGCTTTTAGAACTGCGATTACATATCGTTTTGTGAAGTGGCTTCAAGAAAATTGGGATGTATTTGTTGCTTACAAAGCAAGTTTCGGCTATATTTTAGCTTAAACTTCGTTTAAGTCCCGTTATTTGAGAAACAATCAAGGAAATAAAGAAGATAGAATCAAGTAACAGCAGTTGTTTGAGAGATTAAAGTCAATTAGGAACTAACTGAGGAACCATGTAAATTGATTCAGGGATTTTCATTAAGTGTAAAATCTGTCTTTGAAGAGAATTAAGAGAGCTAATTTCAGTAGAGCCATCAGGATGAAGGGACAAAGTTAAATCGTCAAAAGCAGTTAACAACTGTTCTGCGGTGGGACGATTCGTCATGCGTTTGGGATTCCCTGAATCAAGTCCAGAGAGGGACTGCTGAGATTGAGTTAATTGGCGACGAACCACAAATTCCATTAAGGTAAACAGAGTCAGAGCACTGGTGAGCAAAAACATTAACCCTCGAATCCGTTCTTCATCTTGGAAATAGATAGGTAAAGCAGGAAGATGACCTCGTTTAAAACGATGAAAACCCCTCTCAGGCTGCCATTACTCTCGATAAGAATTAACAGCTTCTTCTAAAGAAAGACGGGATTCAGATGCATTGGTAACATATAATCTCCAACCAGCAATGGATTGTTGTTGCGATATCTTTGCCTGACAACGTTGATAATTCAGAGAAAAAGTAGTCTGACGAACACGACGGGAAGCACGATTATCTCCTCCGCGACCAGCACCTTGATCGACTTTTTGATAGCTGATCTTCTTCTCAATCGAAGTGACGATCTGCCCGGAAACTCGATAACGTTTCAGAACACTCTCGACTTTAGTTTGTAGAATCACTTCCTCTTGGGGTGGCTTTTGAGCCAGTGCAGCGCGGTAGAAGTAACTGACCACTAAAGTTGAACCAAAATCAATGCTTCGAGCATTCGCTAACTGGTCAACTATTTTCGCCAGGCTGCACTAGATTGTCAGAACATTTAGAGAAAGAAACAGGAATTAGATTAAGTAGTGAGCAAGTCAGGAGAATATTAAAAGCAAAAAAGTACGCTTACCATTGGGCAAAATACAGTCTGGAAGACAAACAAGACAAGGAAAAAAGAAAAGCCTTTAAATAAAAATTATCAGGATATATTGAAGCTAGTGAAAAACAGCCAAACCAGATCCAGGTATGGTTTTGGGATGAATCGGGATTTAGCATGAGAGTCATCAGGAGAAAAAGTTGGCGACGGATTGGGAAAAAGAAAAAAGTAACGGGACAAAGAAGAAAAGGAAGAGTGAATGTGATGGGAGGATTAAGATATAGCGACAAAAAAAGAATCTGCTATTTTATTGAGAAAGGAGAAAGCGAAACATTTTATAATAAGATAAGTAACTTATACGAAATCCCTAAATGCCTGCTACAAATAGAGCCTCTAATATAAAATCCCATCCGGTTACAGAAGCAACCACCGAAGGGGTTAAATTTGATAGAACTTGAGCCAGTTTTTTCCTCAGCTCGTCAAGATGATCAAAAAGTTCCCACTTCAATTGTTTTTTAATTTCTTTCCATAGCCTTTCAATCGGATTAATTTCTGGACAATAGGGAGGTTGAAACAGGAGAATAATATTTTCAGGAATCTCTAACTCTGACCAAGTATGTAAATGACCATTATCTACCTGAATCATATGTAAATCATTGGGATACCGAGCAGAAAACCATCTTAAATACTCCTGAAAGCAGACCCCATCAACATGAGAAAATTCCGCAAAAAAACTTTCTCCTGTCTTGGGTTCAATTAGCCCGTATAACCAAAAATAATCAAAGCACCACTGTTCGGTTCCAATTGGCTGAATTCCTTTTCCTGTAAGTTTTCTTGCCCAAAGTGTAATTAAGCCTAGTCGTGATTCATCCTCACACTCTTTTTTTGATATTTGGATATTTTTTCACTTTTTCTGGTTCAGATTCTAACTGGCTAGCAATTTCTTCACTCAGTTGGCTTGGTGCGCGTTCCAGCCGGAATCGCATTCCGGCTGGGTCGCATCCACTTTTTTAAAGTGATTGACCGCTCCTTCTCGCTGTTTAATATGAACCGGACGAGGGACTTTTAGCTTGGATTTTAATTGATAACGAATCAAATTATGCACTCCACCATAGCTCATCTCAACATCTTCCATGACTTTGAGCCATCTTTGCACTTCTTTGTAACTAGAAAATCCTTCGGGATCGTTTAACTCAAGGAATGAACCCGAATGCATTCGGGTTCACAAGCCTTGAGCGTTGCTCAATGAGAATTTTCTCTTTGAGTTCAGGAGTCACCTCACTTTTGCGACCGGAACTTTTCCCTTTGAGTAATCCAAGAAAATGATCATCCAGTAGCTATAGGCTGCTTAGGGAAATTTCAAGACATTATGGATGGTTTATTTGTTGCAGCACTCTTTATGAAGTAAGCTCTTCATCCCTCCTTGGTGATATCGCGAGAGCCATCGAGAAATGGTTGTTCGATGTCTACCGACTAGGGAGGCGATCGCGCCAGTACTTTCAACTTGCTTAGTCTTGAGCCAATAGAGAGCTTGTATTCTTTCTTTAACCTCTTGATTGTCCTCCTGCTTGAGTAATTCCAGCAGTTCCGACTTTGACTCCAAAATCTCGATTTTGATGATTCCGCCCTACATTCAGCAGGTTCCTTAACAAAGGAAATAATATTTTTGACAGGCTGAACCGAGGAAGCGCAAAATGTGTTTTTGTGAATCGTTCAACTTAATTGACCACTTTCGACCC